>JAZONJ010000126.1:0-11090 GCA_045654425.1 Acutalibacteraceae bacterium | reverse complement strand
CATTTTTTGTCGCATCTTGCCGAACAAAAGTTCTTGAATATAGGTTTTTGTTGTGGTAGAATAAGTTATAATCTGAAAGGCAGGTGTAAAAATGGATAAATCGTGTTGCTTTACGGGATACAGACCCGAAAAATTTCCTTTTGAGCTGAAACTTGGCACAGAGGATTTTATTAATCTTGAAAACAAGATATACGATGCCGTTTTTACCGCCGTCGGAGAGGGAACAGAGGTTTTTTATTGCGGTATGGCGATGGGCTTTGACCTGCTTTGCGGTAAGGCTGTAGCAGACATTAAAAAAGCTACTCCGAATAAAGAAATAAAACTTATAGCCGCCGTTCCGTTCAGAAAACAACAAGATAATTTCACACCGACCTGGAAAAAACTTTATGACATTGTTCTGGCTGAGGCGGATGAGGTTGTTATAATCAGTGAGGAATATCACAAGGGTTGTTTTGCAGAGCGGAATGAATATATGGTAAACAAAAGCGGTAAAGTGATTACATATTTTGACGGACAAGGCGGCGGTACCGCGAACACATTACGGTATGCGGCAAAACAAGGAAGAGAAATTATAAATATAGCCGAATATGATATTTCGGATATTTACACAGGATATACGGGATATCAGTTGGAAATTTAAAAAGCATTGCAGGTGTTACTCCTGCAATGCTTTTTTGTTATTGATTAATTTTATTGGTGGTAGTTGGGCGAGTATAATTGCTGCGAACATTATTACACATCCGATAGCTTCTCTCGGTGTCGGTATTTCTCTGAGTACCAATGCGCCCGAAAGCACGGCAAATACCGACTCAAGACTCATAAGGAGCGATGCTACCGTCGGGTCGGTATGCTTCTGACAAACGACCTGAAGCGTATAAGCTACGCCGGAAGACAAAACTCCTGCATAAGCGATGGGCAACCAAGCGGCAAGAATATTCGATATATCAGGCTTTTCAAAAACAAACATCAGTATTCCGGAGATTACTCCCGAAGTGAAAAACTGTATACAACTCATTTTTACGGGATCACAGAAGCGGTCAAAGTGGTCAATTATCATAATGTGCATTGTAAAACAGAGAGCACAAAGCAGCACAAAGGTGTCGCCGACAGACAGTGTGAAGCTTGCGTCGGTCATGCAGAGCAGATACAGTCCAACTGCTGCAAGTATAACGCTTATCCAGACGATTGGGCGAACGCGTTTTTTAAAGAAAAGCCCCGCAATTGGAACGAAAACAACGTAAAGCGCGGTTATAAAACCCGATTTTCCAACCGTTGTGAATTTGATGCCGTACTGCTGAAGACAGGCAGCAACGGTAAGAGCAATTCCACAGCATATACCTGCGATTATGAGCAACTTTTGGTCTTTTTTAGTCGGCGGAATATAATCGGGCTTCTGTTTTGCAATGCGGTCACGCAAAAATATTACGGGTAGAAGAACGGCGGCGCCGATAAATGAACGCGTCGACTGATATGTAAAGGTTTCGACAAGCTCTGCGCCTGCCGATTGTGCCACAAAAGTGCTACCCCAGATTATTGCCGCGATAAGCAGTCCAAGGTTTGCAAAAAGTCGTGATTTATTCATAGTTTAAAGTTCTCCGAGTGTGAATTTTGCTTCAACATTAGTATTACCGTCAACTTCGGTGCGGAAATAGTATGATAACTCTCCGTTTTCATCTGTTTCGGGCTCGCTTATATAAATATCAACATTATCTCCGTACTTAGCCTCATTTACATAATTCATAAGACAGGAAGATAGATAATATTTCTCGAAATTCGGAATATATCCGAAAAGAATATCAAAATATTTGGTATTATTCATATGGCGGTTGCGGTCGATATCGCGGAAAGAAACCTTTTCTTTGCCGACCTGCGTAAAAGGAATATCTTTAGGAAGTCTGAGGCGGTTTTGCATCGGAAGCTCTAAAAGTTCTCCTGTGCCGTAGACAGAAACATCAAAATCGCTGCCTCTGAGCAATTTGCCACTGTTTATATCGAGAAGAGCCCAGGTCATAACACACTCTGCAACCCGTTCTCCGTTAGTTTCGATAACGTAGTTTCTCGGAAAAGCGGCACTCTTTGAAACAGTTGCCCAGGTGGAAACGATTATTTTTTCATATTCCTTTAAAGGACGGTATATTTTGAAAGCGGTTCGGCTTACAATAAACGATAATCCTTTGTCAAAAAGCTCCTGATAAGAAGGAGCACAGACTCGCATATTTCGGTCGACGGTTTCCCCGAAATAGCGGATAATTGCCGACGGTGTTGCGTTACAGTTTGTATCAATGTCGTGCGACATTACTTCAAGCTCTAAAGAGAATGCCATACATTACCTCACAAAGTTAAGAATCCAATCAAAAAGATAGAACAAAAAGGGTGATAAGAATATAGCGGGAAGATAGTTTGCAACCTTTATTTTGGTAATTCCGATAAGGTTAAAACTGAGTCCGACAAGTATTATTGAGCCTGTACAGGTAATGGCATCGGTTGCTCCTGCGCTGAGAAGAGGAGCAATAAAGGCGGCGCCGAGAGCAATTGCACCTTGATAGATAAAGAGCGGTATTGCCGAAAACATAACACCGATACCAAATGCAGATGCAAACATTATTGAAGAGACAAAGTCGAGAATAGACTTTATGTAAAGGGTGGTATTGTTGCCCTCAAGTCCTGCTGAAATAGAACCCATGATAGCCATAGCACCAACACAGAAAAGAAGGGTTGCATTTACAAATCCGTCAGCAACCGAGGAGCCCGAATCCGCTTTGGATTTAATTTTTTTTGAAACCTCTTCTCCGAGAACACCGAGCCATTTATCAATATCAACAGCAGTTCCGATAACTGCACCGATGACTATTGAAACAATTGAAGCGACCGAAACAGCCTCTACATCATTATTGGGAAGAAGACCACCGACGGCGATAAATACTACACAAAGACCGACACCGATCATAACAGCGTCAGAAACTTTTTTGCTTATTCCTTTTTTCATTAAAAGACCGAGAAAAGTACCGATGATTACGGCAACGGAATTTACGATAACACCGAGCATAAAAACACCCTCAAAAATATTTATTAACTGATTATACCATTATTTACCTTGGTAGTAAACAAAAAATTGTAAGAATTTTGTATTGAAAACAAGTGTTTTTATGGTAAAATAAATATATTATTTTGTCGTAAAATGTCGGAATATAATCATGTGTTTTCACATATAAATATTAAAAACAGTATTAGGAGTAAAAAAATGGGTATAGTTGAAATTTTTGTACTTGCAGTAGGGCTTGCAATGGATGCTTTTGCTGTAGCTATTTGTAAAGGGCTTGCGCTTGGAGAAACAAAACTTCGTCATTATGCTACGGTTGGAGCTTGGTTCGGAGGATTTCAGGGGCTTATGCCGCTTATCGGTTATTTTCTCGGAAAGGCATTTGGAAAATATATAGAAAGCATTGACCATTGGGTAGCCTTCGGACTGCTCCTTATAATTGGTGGAAATATGATTAAGGAATCTTTTGAAAAGTGTTGTGATTGCGAAAAAAATGATGCAGAACTTGGCTTTATGAGTATGCTTGTTCTTGCCGTTTCAACATCTATTGATGCCGCTGCAACAGGAATCGTTTTAGAGAGCGAAGGTGCGAACATCTGGCTTGCTGTTATAATAATTGCTGCGGTTACCTTTATTATTTCGGCTATAGGTGTCAAGATAGGTAACGTGTTCGGTATTAAATATAAAAACAAGGCCGAATTTGCAGGTGGAGCAATTCTCATTCTGCTCGGAACAAAAATGCTGCTAGAAGGACTGAACGTACTTAATGTATAGAAAATACGATAGATATATAGGAAAGCATAAAGCGTTACGCACGGCTTTTCTAATGATATTTATAGCGATTATTCTGTATTTGTCGGCTGTTTATTATACTGCTGAATTGATAATAGACGAAACTGAGCTTGGTGATGTGTCTTTAGAGGTTCACAGTGTTTATAAAACACCTGAGCCATCCGTAGCTTTGAAATTGCCTCTTTTCTTCGATAAAGAAATCAAAACCGAGGTTACAGTTACAGGTTTTGCCGAAACAGAAAAACTTGGAGAGTATAAAATCGAATACAACTCTGAGTTTCTCGGAAAAACCGACTATAATGAGCATGTAGTAAATATTGTTGATACAACTCCGCCTGAACTTGAACTCGAAAACACCGAGTTTGAAATAAATGCTGATTTAGGACCTGCTTCGTTAGATATGATAACGGTGGCTTACAGCGTCTGGGATAATAATGATGGAGATATTACTGCAAAGGTTGAAAAGAAACTCGAAAACGATATTTGTTATTATTCGGTTATCGATTCTTCGGGAAATAAATCTTCCGCTGAGGTAAAGGTAGTTTATATTGATAAAAAGGCTCCTCAGTTAAAGCTTAAAGGCAATTCTACGGTTTACATGCCGATAAATACCGAGTATAAAGAACTCGGTTTCACAGTAACCGACAATTACGATAAAAACATCGCCTCAAAGGTTGTCGTTACGAATAATGTTAATATGAATAAAAACGGTACTTATACCGTCAACTATTAGGTTACAGACTCTTCGGGGAATACAGATACTGCCGAGAGAAGAGTTATTGTTTACGGCGGTGGATATGATGATAAATACGACACCGTAAAGCCTAACGGTAAAGTAATCTATTTGACCTTTGATGACGGACCGAGTATATATACCGAAAGACTTCTTAACATCCTTAGAAGCTATAAGGTAAAGGCTTCGTTTTTTGTTACAAATCAGAATCCGAAATATCAAAATCTTATTTCAAGAATGGACAAGGACGGACATACCGTTGCGGTACATACATATTCGCATCGTTGGGATATTTATTCAAGTGTAGATTCTTTTATGGCGGATTTTAACGCTATGAATAAAATTATAGAAAAACAGACAGGAAATCCTTCCCGTATCTTCAGATTTCCGGGTGGTACAAACAATACCGTAAGCAAGTCCTACTCTGACGGAATTATGACTAAGCTATCTAAATATATGGTTGACAGCGGATATACCTATTTTGACTGGAATGTAGGAAGTAATGATACCTCCCTTACAAATTCATCTGATATTATCGCGAATCTTATAAATCAAGTGAAAAATAAGAAAACCTCTGTGATTTTGGCGCACGATATTAAGAAAGCGACAGTTGATGCAATGCCGGGATTTATTGAGTACTGTCTGAAAAAAGGATACACCTTCAGAGTGATAACAGATAATACAACACCCATTAGATTTGAACCGAAAAACTAAAAAAGGAAGTCAGATTTCTGACTTCCTTTAAATTATTTTTCGAGCATTTTGCAAAGTTCTGAAAGTACACTTTCGAATTTAACTCCGTACCAATGGCTTTTATCATCCTGAGTGTTTTCAATACATAAAACGGTATAATCTGCGGCAATTTTAGCGGCAGAAAATGTATCGAAACCTCTCATCAGGGCGCCTGTGAAAGCAGATGCATAAACATCGCCTGTTCCGTGGCAACCCTTTGAGATTTTTTTGTGCTCGTAGTAATTATATTTTCCATTCTCAAAAACGACAACACCGGTCATACCGTCTCTGTAGCCAACACCGGTCAAAACTATTGTTTTGCAACCGAGCTCACAAAGCTTTTTGAGAAGGGTGTCAATATAATCGCGGTCATATTCGGTCTTGTATTCGGTATCGGTCATAAAACAGGCTTCGGTAATATTCGGAAGAACGATATCTGCTTTTCCGCAAAGCCCTGCCATTGCTTTTGCGTATTCCAAATCAAAGATGGAATAAAGACTTCCGTTGTCTCCCATTGCAGGGTCGACGATTCGAAGAGCGTCCTCTTTGTTGCAGTTCTTCATAATATCTTCAACGAAACCGATTTGCTTCAGACTTCCGAGATAACCGGTATAAATAGCATCAAACTTTATGTTTTCTTTTTCCCAATGCTCGCGAATCGAGGGCATATCATCTGTAAGGTCATGGAAAGTAAAGCCCTTAAAACCTGCGGTATGGGTTGAAAGTACAGCGGAGGGTAAAATTGCGGTTTCTACGCCGCATGCCGAAATTATCGGTAGGGCTACTGTGAGTGAGCACTGTCCCACACAGGAAATGTCCTGAATTGTCAAAATTCTTTTCTGTTCCATAATAATCTCTTTTCAAAATTTTTTAAGAATATTATACTCCGACAACCAAAAATGTCAATATATAGTGTAAATTTTACAATTAGTTAATACTTAAAGATCCCTCAGGTCCGAGTGTTCATAACCAACCTTAATCGCGAGGTTGAAACTATAAAAAAAGAAGAACCTCAACTACGCGAATTGCGTGTCGAGGCTCTCGACTGGTGCCGCTGACCGGACTTGAACCGGTACGGTATCGCTACCGAGGGATTTTAAGTCCCTTGTGTCTGCCTATTCCACCACAGCGGCGTATGTTAGAATTTTATTATATTTTACTCTCGTTGTCAAGTGTTTTCTATTATAATATTTTAAAAAGAAAGATGCTTTTTGTGTTTTTATCAAATTTTTAAAACGCCTTGTAATTGTCTGGAGTTTATGCTATAATTTCGGCTGTTGGAGGTGATTCGCATGAAGAGAAGTGCGCTTTTTTGTATCGCGCTTGCAGGAGTTTTGTGGGGAACGAGCGGAATATTTTCCTATTACCTTCGTCCATATGGATTTACCGCTATGCAAATGGCTACTATCCGTGGCTTGGTAGCGGCTGTTTCAATGTTAATAGTTGTTTTGATTAAAGACCCGAAGCTTTTAAAACTTTCTAAAAAAGAATTTCCGTTTATTCTTGGGAGCGGAATTTCTATTTATTCTACTGCAGCTATCTATTATGCGGCTATTGAGGCTTCTAGCGTTTCAACCGCCGTAATCCTTATGTACACGGCGCCTGTATTCGTTCTTATATATTCGGTAATGTTTCTCGGTGAGAAGCTTAATACCATAAAAAGCTTATCTATATTTTTTATGATTGTCGGATGCGCCCTTGTTTCGGGGGTTGTAGGCGGAATGAAGTTTAGTCTACTCGGTGTTATTTTGGGACTTAGCGCAGGTTTAGCATACAGCGCATACAACATTTTTACAAAGATTTTGACTATACATAAGGTACATACTCTAACCGTTGCATGTTACAATTTTATCTTAATGGGTATAATAGGACTTTTGGTTTCCGACCCTGTTGGTATAGTTAAAAGTGCCGCTGTGGCACCTGCCGAGACAATACCGCTGATGCTAGGCATAGGAATTGCTACATGTTTCTTGCCTTACTCTCTTTACACTCTCGGAATGAAAGATATTCCTGCAGGTACCGCAACTGCGCTCGGTATTATCGAGCCGCTTTCCGCAACCCTGTTTAGTGTTTGCTTCCTTGATGAAGTGTTGACATTACCGCTTATTATCGGTATGGTGCTTATCCTCGGAGCAGTGTTTGCTCTCGCCCGACAAAAATAAAATCCTTCCAAGATGTACCGGTTTACATAATGTGACTTTCGTGTTATAATCTTATTGTCAAAGCTTTGATTACTAACAAATAAGGAGGTTCAACTTATGTGTTTCAAATTTTTTGGATGTGATATTCTTGAATTTATCCTCAGCTGTTTTGGCTGCTAATAGCTTTTAATAGCAAAGGCTCCGACTTTTGTCGGAGCCTCTTTTATATCTCATCATATTTTTCAATATAACTGTGCTTGTCGCTGCTGTCGGAGTCGCGCCAACCAACGATTGATGCGAGATTTACATTGTGCACGCTTCTAAAAAGATTGTCATCAACATTCGGGTTTATTTTCTTAATATCGGCAATAAGTTTTTTAATCTCTTTGCGCTTAGACAATTCTTCGTGGTGTTCGCTTTCTGCTGTAAATTTGCAGGCGCATTGTAAAAAGCGAAGTTCATTATATTTTGACCAGTTTATAATATCTTTTTCCTTAACCTTATATAAAGGACGTATAAGCTCCATATTCTCGAAATTGGTGCTTTTCAGCTTCGGCAACATTGTCTTTATTTCGGATGCATAGGTCATATTGAGAAGCAAGGTTTCAATCATATCGTCAAAATGATGACCAAGGGCAATCTTGTTACAACCGAGTTCCTTTGCTTTTGCATAGAGAAAACCTCTTCTCATTCGGGCGCAAAGGTAACAGGGGGCACCGCCTGCGTTGTACGCAACATCAAAAATATCGCTTTCGAATACCTTTATCGGAATATTCATAAGCTTGGCATTCGACTCTATTAATGCTCGGTTTTCGGGGTTGTAACCTGGGTCCATTACTATAAATTCAAGCTCGAACGGAATAACAGAATGCCGATGAATTTCCTGCAAGCACTTAGCCATTAAAAAGGAGTCCTTACCACCCGAAATACAAACGGCAATTTTGTCTCCCTCTTTTATAAGCTCATATTCGTTTACTGCTCCGCAAAAGTTGTTCCAAATAGCTTTGCGGAACTTTTTTATAACACTTCGCTCAATTTCCTTATATCTTTCCATATCTCTTTCCTTTTCTTAGGATATTACCATTATATTTGTAAAGCAGGGATATTTCAAGAAAAACATACTTGTAAAAGAAACTGATTAGTGATAACATATTTATATAAAATTTTTAGAGGTAACTTATGGTATCGAGGGTTTTGAGTATAGGTCTTTTCGGAATGGACGCATATATGGTTGAATGTGAAGCTGATGTCACAGGCGGTATGCAAGCATTTGATATTGTCGGGCTACCCGACTCCGCGATAAGAGAATCGCGTGATAGAGTGCGTTCGGCTGTAAGAAACTGCGGATATAAATATCCGACGGGACATATTACGGTAAATCTTGCTCCGGCTGATGTCAGAAAAGAGGGCTCGGTTTATGATTTGCCTGTTCTTCTTTCGATTCTTATTGCAAATAAGCAGATTACTCCGTCGGTCGCTCTCGACGATTCGATATTTGTTGGAGAGGTATCTCTTGACGGAAAACTCAGACCGATAAACGGCGTTCTTGCTATGGCTATAAGCGCCACCCAAAAGGGGATAAAGAAATTTTTCGTACCTGCCGAAAACGCGGCTGAAGGTTCTGTTGTAGAAGGGCTTGAGGTATATCCTGTTCACACGGTAGGAGAAATAATAGACCATATTGTCGGTTTTACCCCTATAAAGCCTGCCCAAAGATATGAACTTGAAACCGAAGAAAGTCTCAACGCAATACTTGATTTTTCGGATGTAAAGGGACAGGCGGCGGCAAAAAGAGCCCTTGAAATCGCGGCTGCGGGCGGTCATAATATTCTTCTTATCGGTTCTCCGGGAGCCGGCAAAAGTATGCTCGCCAAGAGACTGCCGACAATACTTCCCGAAATGACCTTTGAAGAATCTATCGAGACAACAAAAATATATTCTATAGCGGGAGAACTCGAACCACAAAGTCCGCTGATATCGGTACGACCCTTCCGCTCTCCACATCATACAGTTTCTTCAAGAGGACTGTCGGGTGGCGGAAGTATTCCCAGACCGGGAGAAATTTCTCTCGCTCATAACGGAGTTTTGTTCCTTGATGAGTTGCCCGAGTTTTCACGCGATGTAATGGAGACGCTTCGTCAACCTCTTGAAGATGGAAAAGTAACAATATCGCGTGTTGCAGGCTCTCTTACATATCCGAGTGAATTTACACTTGTTGCCGCAATGAACCCTTGTCCTTGCGGATTTTTCGGTCATCCGACGAGAAAATGCAGTTGTTCACCCAATGCCGTTTCGCGTTATCTTGGCAGAATTTCGGGACCTATGCTTGACCGACTTGATTTACATATTGAGGTTCCTCCCGTTGAATATGAATCTTTAAAATCAAGCACGAAAGAAGAGACGAGCGAAGAGGTAAGAGCAAGGGTTAACCGCGCTCGTCAGCTTCAGGTCGAGCGTTATCGAGGTACGGGAATTACCTGTAATGCGAGACTTACTCCCGCAATGCTGACGAAATACTGCGTTATGACAGAAGCGGCAGAGCAAACACTTAAAGCATCGTTTGACAGACTTGGTCTTTCTGCCAGAGCGTATGACAGAATACTCAAGGTTGCCAGAACCATCGCCGACCTTGAGGGTTCGGAAAAAATTGATATGCCTCATATTGCAAGCGCTATCCATTTCAGAAGCCTTGACAGAAAATATTGGGGAGATTAAAAGATATAAAACATCCTGATTTCAGGGTTGTGTGTAAACTTTATGATGCTGAAAAATACGGTACTCTTGCTGATCTTCGAGGTCTTGGACTTGAAGATGCATATAAATGAATTAAAGGCTTGATTCTTTTACGAATCAAGCCTTTGCGTTTTTAGAAAATTCCTGCAAGTTTTAAAAGATAGGATGCTATGAAAACGGATAAAGAGGAAAGAAGTGTCGTCCATACTACAAGTTGACCTGCAAGCGCCGAATCACCGTTCATTGCTTCTGCCATAGGAACTGTGGACACGGCAACCGGTGTTGCGAAAACTGCGACGAAAGCGGCAAAGTGTGCGCCTGAAAAGTTGTTTTTTAGAATATATGCTATACTTATGCTTATGAGCGGTACTGCAAGTATTCGCATAAAAGTACCGAAGATTATTTCGTGGCGAAGCTCCCGTATTGCCGAAAACTCAAATTGTGCGCCAAGTGTTATCAGAGCAAGGGGTGTTGCAACCTGCGAGAGATATTCGAAAACTTTGAATATCGGTTTAATATCGGATAGTCTGAAATCTATATTTTCTTTTACAAGAAAAACTCTGACAAGAAGACAAATTAGTCCGACGGCAATGCTTTGAATAAGCGGATTTTTAATTATTCCGAGTAAAATGTTTTTTGCGTTTGGTTTTTTCCTGTCTTCACTGAACAAGGAAAGACTTACTACTCCAAAAATATTGTAAACAGGAATAATTGCTGCAGAAAGAAGGGTCGCTACAGCGGCGCCTTCTGCACCGAAAAGCGCTGTGGATACAGGTATGCCGATAAGAGCGAAATTCGAACGGAATGTTGCTTGTAAAAGAACTCCGCGACGGTTTTGCTGTTTTGTTACGAAACAAACCATAGGTATTGAAATAAGGAAGACCAGAAAAACAGCAACAAAAACATATAATATGTATCC
>JAZONJ010000125.1:0-13695 GCA_045654425.1 Acutalibacteraceae bacterium | reverse complement strand
CACCTGACGGGCTTTGCGATATGCTTCTCGCGTCTGCCTATTTCCCCGTATTCAAGCACGAAATGATTGGCGGAAAAAAATATACCGACGGCGGCGCTTTCAACGTTTTCCCGATGTCGACACTAATAGATGCAGGATACCGCGACATTCTCGCAATCCGCCTTTACGGACTCGGAATCGAAAAAAGATTCACGATTCCTAAAAATGCTACCGTTCATACTGTTGCTCCGACAAAAAGTCTCGGCAGTATGCTCGATTTTGATGCAAAATCCTGCCGTGAAAACTATATTCTCGGTTATTTCGATGCAAAGCGAACTCTTTACGGACTTTACGGTGAAAAATATTATATCGACCGCACTATGAATGAAGAAGAGGCTTACGCGGTTCTGTCCTCGATTGCAACCAATTACTTTGCTGACCGCGAGGATATGTCCCTCAGACTTCTGAACGAAAAGCTTATTCCTAAAATCTGCCGTGACCTTACCTCAAAGGGAGATTATTACGACTTGTTTATCGATTTTCTCGAAACCGCGGCAGACAAATATGCTGTCCCTGAATTTGAAATTATTACTGACCGCGATTTGCTTTTCAAAATATATGAAAAATCCAAGTCCAAAAAAGCCCTTTTCGGACTTACAAAATACCTCTCGGGAGGAAAATGGTATGAAAAATAAAAAAGAACCTGTCGCTGTTTGCGAGCTCTGTGTAAATTATGTCTTTGACGAAGAGGACGAGTGCTATTCCTGTCTTGTAAACTTAGACGAAGACGAATATATGAACTTTATGTCCCATACCGAATTTCGTTGCCCTTATTTCCGTCTGGATGACGAATATGCCGTTGTCAGAAAACAAAACTAAGGAGCTTTTATGTATAACAAAATCAAAAAGCTGACCGATGGGGTTTACCCTTTTCATATGCCCGGTCATAAGAGAAATGCCGACTTTTTAAGAGAATGTCCCGACATAACCGAAATTACCGGAGCTGATGATTTGCATCACGCAGAGGATATGCTGAAAAACTCAATGCTTCGCGCATCACAGTTTTTCGGTGCCAAAAAAACACTTTTTTCAACCTCGGGTTCAACCCCTCTCATTCTTGCCGCTATCGGTGGATCGCTTAAAAGCGGAAACACTCTGCTCGTTGCAAGAAACTGTCACAAATCGGTTTATAACGCGGCTTATGTGAATTCTCTTAAAACCGAATATTTATTGCCCGAAATAGTTCCCGAGCTTGACTGTTACGGTGTTGTTACACCCGAAGCTGTAGAGACGGCACTTTGTCGCGCAAAGGCTTCCGCCGTTGTAATCACAAGTCCTACTTACGAAGGATTTGTTTCGGATATAAAAGGTATTTCAGAGGTCTGCCGGAAATTCGGCGCTCTGCTTATCGTCGATGCCGCTCACGGAGCCCATCTTGGACTGTCAGTTTGTTTTTTACCCTCTGCAAGACAGCTCGGCGCAGACATCGTCATTGAATCCGCCCACAAAACCCTACCCTGTCTTACAGGTGCAGCTCTTTTACATATATGCTCCGACAAGGCGGACGAAATTGCCATAAAACGCGCTTTTTCGGTCTATCAGTCAAGTAGCCCCTCTTACCCCATTCTTTCATCTATCGACTCAGCTATACGGGAACTGCAATCCCGTGGCGAGAACCTTTTCAGATTACAGTCTGACCGACTCGATGACCTTTACAGAAGTACCGATATCCTCGAACATCTCTCGGTTTTCAGAAGAGACGACCACGACAAATCTAAAATCATAATCTCCTGCAAAAATGCCTCTATATCGGGTTTTGAACTGAAAAAACTTCTTTTGTCCCGATATAAAATCGAATGCGAAATGGCGATGCCGAATTTTGTGCTTGCTCTTTCAACCGTTGCCGATACTTCTATCGGATTTGATAAACTGAGCTATGCGCTTCGCGAAATCGACACAGAAATCGGTGGTGGCGAAAGGGTTTTTGATCTGTCAAAGCTCTCTGCTCCCATTGTAAAATGCTCGATCCGCGAGGCTCTTGAATCGGATTGCGAAATCCTCTCTCCAAAGTTTTCGGTCGGCAGAATTTCTGCGGATTTTGTTTATGCATATCCGCCCGGAAGCCCTATTATTGCACCGGGTGAAATAATAACCGCTTCAGCCATATCAACACTCAAAACTCTCAGAGACTGCGGAGCGTCGGTTTACACCGGATACGGAGATATTGAAAAATTGTCTGTTAAAAAATAGAATATTTCAAAAAAATCAGCCGAAAATAATCTTATGAAGAAACAAAGCAATGTCATTAAGATTATTTTCGGCTTTTTAATAGGCTTAATAAACGGATTTTTGGGAGCCGGCGGCGGAATGATTGCCGTACCCGCGCTAAAACAGTCGGGCTTCTCTCAAAAAGAGGCTCACGAAAATGCCATCGCGGTAATATTGCCGCTCACCATTCTTTCTGCCGCTTTATATTTATACCGAGGAAGCGTCACCCTCACAGACGCCCTTCCCTTTATCCCGTCAGGACTTGTCGGAGCCATAGTCGGCACCTTTCTTATGAAGAAAATCTCGAATATCTGGCTTTCGAGAATATTCGGCGGTTTTATGATTTTTGCAGGGATAAGGATGCTTTTTAAATGATAAGTATTATAGCAGGTTTTCTATCGGGACTGGTAGGTTCAATGGGGCTTGGCGGCGGCACCGTTCTTCTTATATACCTCGCTGGCTTTGCGGGGGTTGAGCAGCTAAAAGCGGCAGGGATAAATCTCCTCTTTTTTATACCGATTGCCACTCTTTCGGTTATCATTTATGCCGTAAAAAAGCAAATCAAGTGGAAAACTGTTCTGTTTTTTGCGGTTTCAGGGCTTTTCGGCGCGCTGCTCGGCACGTTTTTATCAGGCTATATCGGAGATAAATGGACCCGAATTGCCTTTGCGATTTTGCTCATTATACTCGGAATAAAAGCAATTTTTACAAAAAATAAAAATCGAACGGACTGACACTTTTGGTCAGTCCGTTCTTTATAAAGGAAAACTATTAGGGAATTATTTTTTTGTTGCGTTACAAGAACAATCTCTTTTGCCGCAATCATTAGCATATGGGCAACCGATGCATTTTACGCCCTTTTTCTTCATCCTTATAAGGTAGATAAGAGCCGCGACAACAACTGCCGCTACTATTGCGATAACTATAATATTTTCCATAAGTTATACCTTTTGCGCTTTATTTTTTCCACCGCGAATGCAAAGGAATGTTACAATTCCCACCATTATAATGATGGCAACGGCTCCGGCAAGAAAACCTTCTCCGAGATGTCCCTCGCTAATCAGGGTTCCAAACTGATAAACGAGAAATGCAATCGTATATCCCACCGCAAGCTGAAGTCCGATTCCTCCGAAGAGCCATTTCGAGCTCTTCATTTCAGCGTTCATAGCTCCGATTGCCGCAAAGCAAGGAGGAGAATAAAGATTGAACATCAGATATGCAGGCGCCGCCGCCTTTGAGATTGCCATAACACCTGCAACCTCAGCTCCGGCACCCTCAAGTACCTGAAGTTCCTCCGCGTCAATCAGATTTTCGAGCCCGACAAAGCAGACAGCAAGCGTTCCGACAACATTTTCTTTTGCGATGAATCCCGTAACCGCCGCTGCTGCGAGCTGCCATGAAAGAACTCCCACAATAGGCACGAGAAGATATGCAAAGGGTCTTGCAACCGTTGCAAGAATAGATGTATCTGCCGACTCGCTAAGCGAAAAACTGAGGTCAAATGTTTGCATTATCTGAACTAAGGTATTACAAAGAAGAATTATGGTTGCAGCCTTGATTATATATTCCTTTCCTCTGCTGCACATTGATTTAAATGCTCCGAAGATGGAAGGAACTTTATAATCCGATAGTTCAATAATAAAATATGATTTTTTAACCCTTGTTCCTGTAATTCCGTTTATAAGTAGCGCGCCTAAGAATATAATTACAATTCCCACGAGGTACATAAGGGCGCTTACCCAACCTGCATTCCCGAAAAACGCTCCTGCAAAAAGTGAGATTACCGGAATCTTAGCTCCACAAGGCATAAAGGGAGCAAGCATAGCGGCAGCTCTGCGTTCTCGTTCGTCCTTTATTGTTCGGCTGGCCATAACACCGGGAACGGCGCATCCTACCGACATGACAAAAGGAATAACCGATTTGCCAGAAAGCCCTACTCTCTTGAAAATCGGGTCGAGCACGACGGCAACACGGGACATATATCCGCAGTCTTCGAGCAGTGCGATAAGAAAGTACATTATCATAACAAGCGGTAAAAATCCGAGTACCGCGGCAACACCGCCGATAACACCGTCAACAAGAAGAGCGGTAATAAGGGGGTTTGCATTTACAAACAAGCTTGCGACCCACTCCTGAAACATTCCGATAAAGGTTATAAGTCCCGGTATTGCCATTCCGTTTTCAAACTCATAGCCCTCGGCAATCCAGGTTCCGAGTGTGGACTGCGATATGTAGAAAACAAGAAACATTACAAGAGCGAATATCGGTATTCCGAACCATTTATTGGTTAATACCTCGTCTATTTTATCTCCGAATTTACGCTCGTTTGTGCGTACTTTTCTTTTTTCGACCTCAGAAACCACGCTATTTACAAAATCAAAACGCTTTTTGTCCGCCGAAAGAACCGCCGACCTGTCCGAAAGGTCGATATCTCCCTGCATATACGGCGCAGTCTGACTTTCTCCGAAAACCAGAATAGCCTTTTCTATAAGGTTATGCAAATCGGAATTGTCCGAATCGCTTGAATTTGTTTTAATAACGGAGCATCCGAGTTTTTCGGAAAGCTTTTTATCATCTATCTCGACGAGTTTCTTTTCGTTAATGTCACTCTTGTTAAGGGCAACAACTACGGGAATTCCAAGTTCTAAAAGCTGTGTTGTGAAGAAAAGGCTTCTCGAAAGATTGGTGGCGTCTACAATATTAATAATAACATCGGGACCCGCATTCTTTACATACTCACTCGTAACGCTTTCTTCATTTGTAAAGGGTGACATCGAATAAGCACCCGGAAGGTCTACTGCCAAAATATCTTTACCGCCGGTAAAACTTTTTTTAATATTCCCCTGTTTCTTATCAACCGTAACTCCTGCCCAGTTTCCGACCTTTTCATTCTTTCCGGTCAGAACATTAAACATTGTCGTTTTTCCCGAGTTTGGGTTGCCTGCTAACGCGATTATCATACTTTTCTCCTTAAGGTCTGCGAGTTAGCCAACGCTAACCCACCTTTGTAATAATTGCGGACCTCTTTACGTCCGCTTTTTAAACTATAATAGCTTCTGCAAGCTTGTTATCAATACTGTACCTTCCGTCTTTAATAGAAACGGTCATTCCGCTTCGACGTCGGGATATTACAGTAATCGGCTGACCGCTGTAACAACCGAGCGAAAAAAGAAAGGCGTTAAGCTCTTCATCATCGAGCAGAATTTCTCTTACGGTATATTCCGCTCCGACCTCAGCATCTCTGAGATTCATCTCTCACATCTTCCTTTCAAAAATCTGAGTTAGCATTGGCTAACCGCTTTTCGTATTATACTCTGCCATCCAGTATTTGTCAATACTTTTTTTTGCAAATTTTAAAGGTTGAAAGGTGTCTTTTTTTATGGTAGAATATATCACATAGGTGGTGAATCTGATGCATATTCAGGAATCGGGAGAAATGTATCTCGAAACGATATATATCCTGTCAAAGATGGGACCTGTCCGCGCTATTGATGTCGGAGAATATATGGGTTACTCAAAGCCGAGTGTTTCAAGGGCTATGGGACTTCTCAAAAACGGCGGTTACGTTGTGGCAGACAAGGACGGCTTTTTGACTCTGACCGATGTTGGAGTCGAAGTTGCAAAGAAAATTTTCGAGCGTCATACCCTTATTACTGATTTCCTCACGCGACTCGGTGTTGATAAGGAAACTGCGAGCGAGGATGCGTGCAGAATTGAGCACCATATAAGCGACGCTTCTTTTGAAGCTATCAAAAACTATGTGAAAAATCTATAACTTGGTTAAGTTGGGAATAACAATGGAGAAATTCAAATCAAAACACTTTGGCTATACACCCGAACAGTATAAGAAGTTTACAGGACGCGCCTGGATATATCTTATAATGTTTTCTTTCCTATATTGCTGCTTTTACTGTATGCGTCTCAACCTTTCGAACGCAAGCCCTCTCATTATGGAGGGTATGGGTTGGGATAAAAGCCAGATCGGTATTCTGACATCGACTCTTTTCTGGACCTACGCTATCGGCCACCTTATAAACGGACGAATCAGTGAAATGGTCGGTCCGTCAAAGTTTATTGTACTTGCAGTAATCCTTTCATTTATAGCAAACATCGCAATGGGCTTTGCGGGAAATCTTGCCGTTATGACACTTATCTGGGGTATTAACGGTTACTGTCAGTCAATGGCTTGGACGCCCGGTATCGCAACACTTACAAACTGGTGGCCAGGTTCCAAAAGAGGTTTTGCCGTCGGCTTTGCTCACGCATTCTCAGGCTTCGGTCAGGTCGTGATTATACTTATGGTAACACTGACCTCTATTATCGGAAGGAATATTAACTGGGACAGCGAGATTTTCAAAACTCTCGGATGGACCTCGACAGATACCTGGAGACTTGCTTTCTTTATTCCTCCCCTTCTCCCGATAACTATGCTCGTTATATATCTGCTGATTGCAAAGCCCTCTCCGAAAAAGGTCGGACTTCCCGAATATGAAGAAGCAGACCCCGAAAGAGCGGCTAAGGAAGCCGAAATGTCAGAGCTGCTAAAAACAAAAGGTAAGCTTTTCCCCTACATACACGTTCTTTCAAACAAAAAATTCCTTCTTCTTGTTATGATTTCCTTCCTTACGGGTATCGCGCGTTACGGACTTACAACTTGGATTCCTCTTTATTTCCTTGAAACCTTTAAGATAGATATTGAAGCAAGCCTTCTCGGTTCGCTCGCACTTCCTATCGGTATGGCAATCGGCACCTTTATTGTTCCCACCCTCACCGATAAATACTGCCCGACAAACCGTCTTCCCGCAGTTATTCTGTCTGCTGTCGCAAGCGCAGTTATGGTTCTTATCTTCTTACTCTTTAACCCAACAACTCTTTGGCAGCTTATCGTTATCGAAATCCTGCTCTTCTTCGCAGGATTCGGAATATACGCTATCGACGGTCTTTCCTTTGCGGTTGCTACCGACGTCGGCGGACGCGTTTTCACCGGAACATGTTCGGGAATTATGGACTTTGCAGTTTATATGGGAGCAGGCGTTCAGTCAGTCGTATATGGATTTATTTCAAGCAAAATCGGTTGGAACTGGGTATTTGTTTCAATGGGAATCTTCCTTATTGTTATCGCCCTTCTCGCATTCTTCGGTTCTCCGAAAAAGAAAACCGCGTAAATATTTCATAAACAAAAAACGAGTGGAAAATTCCACTCGTTTTTTTATTTTCTTTCTCTGCAATAAAGTTTAGTGTTTTCGAGAAGTATCTCAGCCAGCCAATCATTAACACAGCCGTCCTTTATTCTCCACTGCCAGTTTGTGCCGAGGGTTGACGGAGTGTTAATTCTTCCTTCACTTCCCATGCCTAAAAGGTCAGGCATCATAAGAATACAGGTATCGGCAACGCTACCGAGGGCGGCTCTCATCATAGCCCAGTTAAATCCCTCGTTATCATCAACGTGAAGATAACGTCTCGCAAGCAGAACATCTTCAGCCGCGGCGGTCTCGGTCCAACCGTTTACCGTATCATTATCGTGGGTTCCGGTATAAACCACACAGTTGTTCGTATAATTATGAGGCAGATAATCGCTTTCTTCTCTTGTATCAAAAGCAAACTGCAAGACCTTCATTCCGGGGAAGCCCGAATCTGCAAGAAGCTTATGAACCTCAGGAGTCAGAAAACCTAAATCCTCCGCTATTATCGGAAGCTCGCCCGAAAACTCTTTCTTGATCTCATCAAAAAGTTCAATTCCGGGACCCTTCATCCATCTGCCGTTTTTAGCTGTTTCTTCCTCGGCTGAAATAGCGTAATAAGACTCGAAGGCTCTGAAATGGTCAATTCTTACGACATCATAAATCTGTAATGCAAAGGAAAGTCTCTTTTTCCACCATTTATAACCGTCTTTTTTCATATATTCCCAGTTATAAAGCGGATTTCCCCAAAGCTGACCGTCATCGGAAAAAGCATCGGGCGGACAGCCTGCAACAAGAGAGGGCTTAAGCTCTGCATCTACTAAAAACTGCTCAGGCTCTGCCCAAAGGTCAGCCGAGTCAAGAGCCGTATAAATCGGAATATCTCCGATAATTTTTATGCCCTTTTTATTAGCATATTCCTTTAAAGAAAACCACTGCTCATAAAACTTGAACTGCATAAATTTGCAGAAGTCTATCTCCTCTGCATTCTCTTTGATAGCCTCGTTTATTCTCTCGGTCTCTCTGAGTCTCAGGCTTTTGTTCCATTCTCCGACCGCAAGCTCGGGATTTTTGCTTTTAATAGCATAAAAAAGAGAATAATCGTCAAGCCAATAAGCATTTTTTTGAAGAAAATCATAATAATCTTTATTCGGTTTAAATCTTGCAAAAGCCGTTTTCAGAAGAGGATAACGATTATTATAAAGCTTTCCGTAATCGATTTTGTCGGACTCGCTGCCGAAGTCGAAAGACTCGGCTTCCTCTTCGGTTAAAAGTTCTTCTTCAATCAGTTTTTCAATATCTATAAAATATGGATTTCCTGCAAAGGAAGAAAAAGACTGATATGGTGAATCTCCATAATTCGTTGGACAAAGAGGTAATATCTGCCAATAGCTTTGTCCGCCTTTTTCGAGAAAATCAACAAACTCATAGGCTGAATTTCCAAATGTTCCTATTCCGTATTTACCTGAAAGAGAAAAAACCGGCATCAAAATACCGCATGTTCTCATAAAGTCATCATCCTTTTACTGCGCCTGATAAAACGCCCTTGATAATGTGTTTTTGAGCGAAGATATAAATTATAACAATCGGCAAAAGGCAAAGCATTATAAGCGCCATTGTCGCGCCGTAGTCAACCCTGCCGTAGCTTCCCTGTAAAAACTGAATATGAATCGGAATTGTCATATACTTTGTTCTGTCGAGGACAAGATAGGGAAGGAGATAGTCGTTAAACACCCACATTATCTCAAGTATCCCCACCGAAACATAGGTCGATTTCATTATCGGAGCCACAACCGTAAAGAAGGTCTGAAGAGGTGTGCAGCCGTCTATCGAAGCCGCTTCTTCAATCTCCATCGGAATTCCTTTTACAAAACCTGTAAAAAGAAAAATGCTGAGCCCTGCTCCGAATCCGAGATAAACAATCGGAATCGTAAAGGGTGTATTGAGATATAGGTTATTTGCCGTACGAGACAGGGTAAACATTACCATCTGAAACGGCACTACCATCGAAAAAACACAAAGATAGTATACCACTTTAGTAAAAAGACTGTCAACCCTTGTAATATACCATGCCGACATAGAACAACAAAGCAGTATCAGTCCCACCGATAAAACGGTTATAATGAGAGAATAAAACATCGACATATAAAAAGGATAGTTTCCGTGGGTTATACCGCCGATATAGTTTTCGAGTCCTACAAAGGTCTCCATATTCGGTCTTTCAAAGGGAGTAAGAGTAATTCCTGCGCTCGTTTTAAAGGAGTTCATAAGAACTATTAGAATCGGCAATATCCAAAGGAAAGAAACCCCTGATAAAATAAGGGTCGGAATTAGATTTTTGAATCGTTTCAAAAATGAATTTTGAGGCATTAAAGAGCCGACTCCTTTCTAGAGGTAAAATAAAGCTGACCGAGAGCTATTATTACAACAGCGATAAAGAAAAGCACCGCTTTTGCCTGACCGACACCCATATTTGTCGTTGATTCGTAAAATGATTTATAGATGTTAAGAGCCAACATTTCGGTCTTGTGGACAGGGTCTCCGTTTGTAAGGGCTAAGTTCTGGTCAAAAAGCTTGAATGAATTTGTCAGAGTCAGAAAGGTACAAATTGTAATTGAAGGCATAACGCTCGGTATGGTTATATGGCGAAGCAGCTGAAAAGAGCTTGCGCCGTCAATTTTTGCCGCTTCAACATAGGATGTCGGGACATTCTGGAGCCCCGCTATATAAATTATCATCATATATCCAATCTGTTGCCAACAGGTCAGAATCACAAGTCCCCAAAAACCAAAGGTTGCATTTAAAGCAAGGGTTGTCGACCAGAATTTATAAATCAATCCGTCAAGAATTACCTTCCAGATATAGCCGAGAACTATTCCGCCGATAAGATTCGGCATAAAAAATACCGTTCTGAAAATGGTTGAACCCGCAATTTTTCGTGTCAGACAAAGCGCTATCGCAAAGGCTATAACATTTATCAGAATTACCGAAACCACAGTAAAGGCTACGGTAAAAGTAAATGAGCGGAAAAACTGCTCATCACGAAAAGCCGATATATAATTGTTTAAACCTGTAAATGTAATATTACGAAGGGTCTTAAAACGGAAAAAAGAAAGATAAAGCCCTTGAAAAAAAGGCCATACAAAACCTATCGCAAAGGCTATAACTGTCGGAAAAAGGAAAATCGGCGCATACCGTCTAATAATCCTTTTTTGCTGTTTATTTGATACGGCAAAGCCGTTTATCTTCAGTCTTTTTCCTTTCATAAATTGCCCTCCAACTATTAATTTTTTCTATTGTTTCCTTTATGTAATCGGTTATTCATAGGTAAAGGGCGGAAAAACCGCCCTTTTTCTTTTTTATTGTTTTGATAATTCGTACTGCTTTTTCCAGCCGTCAACAAAGGCTTTTCTGACCGCTTCAAAATCCCCTGTTCCTGCCGAATACGCTGCAAGAGCACTCACTAATTCTGCTCTCCAGGTATCGACGTTCGGAGTGTAGTTAAATGCCCACGAAACATTGTATGCGCCGTTTGCAACATATTCGTTCATTATATTTGCGAGAACATTATCAACGGGCTTTGCCTTTCTAAATGGAGAAACAAATCCCATATCGTCGGCAAGCGCCGTTGTTCCTGCTTCGCTTGTTACAACCCAAGCCAAAAAGTCGAGTGTTGCCTTGATATCTGCTTCTGAAGCTTCTTTGTTAACCGCCCAATAATTCTCGGTTCCGCAGCAAAGGCCCTGTTTTTCATCGCGGATTCCCGAATAAATCGGAATATAACCGATATTATCGTCTCCAATAGCTTTAATATCACTGTATGCCCAGGTTCCGTTCTGATAAAATACCGCTTTTTCTTTAACAAATTCATCCGCCGCATTGACAGCCGTTGTTATAGCGGTCTTATCAACCGTTGAATTATTAATATAAAGGTCCCAAATGTTTTTAAAGTTTTCAAGATAGGTGCCCTTGATCGTACTCGGCTGACTCACTACCTTGTCTGCCTCAAATTCATAGAAAAGCGGAATGTTTGCAAGATGGCCCGAAAATCTCCAGCTTGAAGAGGAATCAAGGGTTGATGAAGTGAAGGCGGAAAAACCAAGCTCATTCTTTCTCGCAGTTATATCTTCCGCAATCTGTTTTAAATCTGCAAAACTCTTGATGTTTTCAACCTTATAACCTGCTTTGGCGAGAAGCTTTTTGTTAACAATAATTCCATAACCCTCATAAACATACGCCACACCCAATACTTCGCCGTTTTTAATAAGGGCAAAATCATCGGTTGTGAGTTGTTTATAAACCTCGCTGTCTCGAAGGTCATAACAGTAATCTCCCCAGGATTCAAGTCCAACCTCACCACTTACTTGAAAAAGGGTCGGCATTCTGTTCTTGTCCATCTCTGCCGTGAGGGTTTCCTGATACTTGCCCTCAGCCGCCGTCAGAACGTCAACCTTAATCCCCGTTTCTTCGGTATACTTTGCGGCAAGCTTCTGCCACGCTTCATCCTGCTCGGGCTTGAAATTAAGATAATAAACCGAGCCTGTTTCATCCTTACCGCCGCCGAAACAACCTGCAAAAAGGGTCGCAATCATTAAAGCGCAAAGAACGACCGATAGTATTTTTTTCATTTTTTAAAACCTCCAAAATTTTTCTTTCCACCTTTTCGGTTTGCTTATTGTAACACCCGAAAAAAGCCTCGGCAACAAAAATCGTTCTGCCTTTTTCGGCAGAAAAAAAGACCTTTTCTCTCCCTTTTCCACACTTCTTTTTATTCCGACAAGGCTCGCAAATTTCGCTCCCCCGACTCCCCTTATTTCAACAAAAAGTTTTTAGTTGAATTTGCCGTTAAAAATCAATAATTTTTTTATAAAATCTATCGACAAGCGGATATTTTTTTGGTATAATATAATGAACTATAATTTATTTTTAATTCCTGACTATAAAAGGAGTATTTTATGAGAACTGTTGAAACTTATTTCGGCGAAAACGTATTTAGCGAAAGTGTAATGAAAGACCGTCTGCCTGCTGAGGTTTTTGACCTCGTAAGACGCGCTATCCACAACGGCAAAAGACTCGATTCCGAGACTGCCGCTGTTGTTGCAGACGCTATGAAGGCTTGGGCTCTTGAAAAGGGCGCTACCCATTTCACACATTGGTTCCAGCCTATGACCGGTTTCACCGCTGAAAAACACGACAGCTTTATTACCCCCGGCAAAGAGGGTAAGGTAATGATGGAGTTTTCGGGCAAGGAGCTCATTCAGGGTGAATCCGATGCTTCTTCTTTCCCCTCAGGCGGACTTCGTTCCACCTTCGAGGCAAGAGGCTATACCACCTGGGACCCGACCTCCTTTGCTTTTATAAAGGATAACGTTCTTTGCATACCGACCGCATTCTGCTCTTATTCGGGCGATGCTCTTGACAAGAAGACTCCTCTTCTTCGTTCTATGGAAGCTATCAACCGTCAGGCAATGCGAGTTCTTAAAGTCTTCGGCAACGATGATGTTACCTCAGTTAAGACAACCGTTGGTCCCGAACAGGAATATTTCCTTGTTGACCGCGAAATGTACGAACTTCGCGAAGACCTTATTTATACAGGAAGAACTCTTTTCGGAACAAAGCCGCCTAAGGGTCAGGAACTTGACGACCATTACTTCGGCGCAATCAAGCCGAGAGTTCAGGCATTTATGACCGAACTAAACGAAGAACTTTGGAAGCTCGGAGTTTACGCTAAGACCGAACATAACGAAGCCGCGCCCGCTCAGCACGAGCTCGCTCCGATTTACGCTACAACAAATATTGCCGTTGACCACAATCAGCTTACAATGGAATGTATGCAGAAGGTTGCTAAGCGTCACGGTATGGTCTGCCTCTTACACGAAAAGCCTTTCGCAGGTGTTTCGGGAAGCGGCAAGCACAACAACTGGTCAATTTCAACCAATACCGGAGTAAATCTCCTTAACCCCGGTGCTACTCCGTTTGAGAATGCTCAGTTCTTGCTTTTCCTCTGCGCTGTAATTCAGGCAGTCGATAATTATCAGGATCTTCTTCGCATTTCGGTAGCTTCCGCAGGAAACGACCACCGTCTCGGCTCACACGAGGCTCCTCCTGCCGCTCTTTCAATCTTCCTTGGCGAAGAGCTTATGGATATCCTTGAAGCTATCGAGAACGACACCGCTTATGACGCCAAAGAAAAGACACTGATGAAGGTCGGCGTTCATGTATTGCCGAAGTTCCCGAAGGACACTACCGACCGCAACCGTACTTCCCC
>JAZONJ010000124.1:0-19235 GCA_045654425.1 Acutalibacteraceae bacterium | reverse complement strand
AAATAACCCAATCGTATTAAAGGCTCCGCCTTGTAAGGAAGCTTTTACGATTGGGTTTTTTGTTTAATATAGTTAAAAGAGAAAATGAAAAGAGCCAACTTTACAGTTGGCTCTTTTACTTGGTGCGGATAATGGGACTTGAACCCATACGTCGGTTGACACACGCCCCTCAAACGTGCCTGTCTGCCTATTCCAGCACATCCGCATATATTCTCTTTTTTCGGGCGCTCGATTATTATAGCACCGAGTTTCCGGATTGTCAACACTTATTTAAAAGAATTTTGAAAAAAATTTTTATTTTGGAAAAAAACTCTTGCATTTCATATATAAGTGGTATATAATGACGATGTAGTGGAGCAAAATGGCGTTAAAAATCAGTAAAATGGCATAAAGTGGAGAAAAAAGAGGTGAAAATTCGTGCTGATAGGTGGCTCTTTTAATAAAGTAGATAACAAAGGACGAATTTTCGTTCCTTCAAGATTCAAAGAAGATTTGGGCGAAACCATCGTTCTTTGTAACGGCGTTTTCGGCAAAAACTGTCTTTGGGGCTTTTCGGTTGATGAGTTTGATAAATTCACCGCAAAGCTTAACCGTCTCCCTTACGGAAAGATGCAGGATATGTACCGCACCTTATCGAGCGGTGCAATCTTTACTGAACTTGATGCTTCAGGACGAGTTCTCATTCCCGCAGAGCTTCGCGAGTTTGCAGGTATCGGCGAGGAAGTTAGAATAATCGGTATGAAAACTAATATTGAGATATGGAGTTCTGAGGAGTGGGCGAAGGAACAGGCAAAGATTAAGCCTGAAGATTTTGCCGCTGTTATTGAAGAACTTGATTTCTCACTTGGTGACTAATTATGGAATTCAGTCACATTCCTGTTTTATTTAATGAAACTATTGAGGGCTTAAGCATTAAGCCTGACGGAATATATGTAGACGGAACTGCAGGCGGCGCGGGACATTCAAAAGCAATCGCATCCCGACTGAAAGAGGGAAGACTTATCGCAATCGATCAGGACCCCGATGCTGTCAAGGTTGCAACCGAAAGACTCAGCGGTCTTCCCGCAACGGTAGTTCATTCCAACTACCGCGAAATGAGAAGTGTTCTCGATTCTCTCTCAATTGAATCGGTAGACGGTGTACTTCTCGATATCGGAGTTTCGTCATTTCAGCTAGATAATATAGACAGAGGATTTTCCTATCACGGCGCTGCCCCCCTTGATATGCGCATGAGCAAGGAGGGCACGAGCGCCGGCGAACTCGTTAATTCTTTATCTGCTGAAGAACTTTGTGCAATATTCAGAGATTACGGCGAAGAAAAATTCGCTTGGAAGATAGCCGTGAATATTGTTAAAGCGCGTGCGGACAAGCCTATTGAAACAACCGAAGAGCTTGCCGACATAATCGCTTCTTCGGTACCTGCAGCAGTCAGAAGAGAAGGTAATCCTTCAAGACAATGCTTTCAGGCACTCCGAATTGCCGTTAACGATGAGCTTGGCGCTCTCAAAGACGGAATAGAAGCCGCTTTTGATTCGCTTAAAACGGGCGGAAGACTCGCGATAATAACCTTCCATTCGCTTGAAGACAGAATCGTAAAAGTGAAATTCAAAGAGCTATCTACCGGTTGTACTTGCCCTCCGGACATTCCTGTTTGTGTTTGCGGTAAAAAACCGCGAGGTGCTCTAGTCACAAGAAAACCGATAACAGCAGACGCGGAGGAATTAAAGGTAAATCAGAGAAGCCGAAGCGCAAAGCTTCGCATTATAGAAAAAATATAAAATACAAAGGAGCAGCAGGTTATGGTAATCAACAATTCGAAGTATTATAATGATTCTTTGGCATACGATTTTGAATTGTTTATGCCGTCACCCAAAACTGCAGGACCCGAAAAAATTGTTAAAATGCCACATAAAACTGTCGCTAAGAAAAAAGCAAAAGCGGCGGCAAAGGCTAAATTCCGTGTTTCGAGCGTAGCTTCAATTTTGATGCTTGTTGCCTTTATGGTCGGCATTATTTGTCTTAATATCGCGCTTCGAGTCGAAATAAGCGAGGTTAACTCGGATATTATTGATGCAAAAGCCGAGCTTGCGGCGGTAAGCGGTGAGTACACAAGACTCAGCGTCGAGTTTGAGAGAATGGTATCTTACGAAAATCTCGAAGAAGCTGCGAGAAATCTCGGAATGAAAAAGACCGATAAGAACCAGATAGTTTATATAAGAATTAATGATACAAATAAGGCAGTGGATTCTAATGGAAATATTCTTACTGCAGAAAACGAATAGTTTTAAAGAAAACGAATATATTTAATTTGAGTGATACGAGAGTTTCTAAAAAAAGAGGCTCTCGTTTTCGGGCATTATTAAGGACGGAAGGGGACAGATTTAAATGGCTAAAATTAACCGCAGTACAACTATCAGAATAATTGTTGTATTGCTTTCGATGGTTATTGCGTTTGTTTCTATTACCTCTTACAGACTTTGCAAAATTATGCTCATAGAAGGCGGAAAATATCAGGCGCTCGCTTCGGAGCAGCAGCTTTACGACACCCTCGTTTCCGCACCCAGAGGAAATATATATGACGCTAAACGAAATTTGCTTGCTACAAGCGATACCGCTTACACAATCTATATCATTCCGAACAGCATCTCTGTTTTGCAGGAAGAGGGAAAGAGAAATCTTGTGAAAACCGCGATTGCAAGCGGACTGTCTCAGATTCTTTCAATGGAATATGAAACCGTTTACGGTTATACCGAAAAAGCAACCTCTTATGTCACGGTTAAAAAGAGGGTAGACAAAACGGTTGCCGATGCGGTACGTCAGTATATTGCAGACAACGAAGACCTGTCTCTTGGTAAATATATCGGAATTGACGAAACAACAAAGAGATATTATCCGAACGATTCGGTAGCTTCGGTGATTCTCGGCTTTGTCGGAGACGATAATCAGGGTCTTGCAGGTCTTGAAAGTTATTATGACACCACTCTGACAGGAACAGTAGGTCGTGTTGTTGCCGCTAAAAACGCTCTCGGCGCTGATATGCCCTTTTCATATCAGGTTGTTGAAGAGGCAAAGCAGGGTAACAGTCTTGTTTTGACTGTAGATTCCTATATACAGTACACTGCTGAAAAATATCTCGAAGAAGCTCTTGAAATAAATAATGCGGGAAATAAGGGCGCCTGTATTGTAATGAATGTCAAAACGGGAGCTATTCTCGCGATGGCTGTAAAGGGTGACTTCGACCCGAATCAACCGTTTAACTTATCGGCTAAGGATCAGGCTCTTCTCGATGCTGAGGGAAGCGAGATTTCCAGAAATGAGCTTTTAAACCGTCAATGGCGAAACAAGGCTGTTTCGGATACCTATGAGCCCGGTTCGGTATTCAAGATTTTTACCGCCGCGATGGCGCTTGAAGAAAACCAAACGAGCTTAAATCACAGTTATAACTGCGGTTATAAAATTTTTGTTGCAGGAAAAGAATATCATTGTCATAAAAAGGCGGGACACGGAACAGTCAGTCTCACACAGGCGATGGTCGGCTCTTGCAACCCTGCGTTTATTACCATCGGTCAGCTTGTCGGAAAGAGCAATTTCTCAAAGTATTTTGAGGCATTTGGTTTTACCAAAACAACAGGTATTGACCTACCGGGAGAAACCGGTTCAATCTATTACTCCGAGCCAAAAATGGGACCTGTTGAGCTTGCGTCTGCATCCTTTGGACAGAGCTTTCAGGTTACACCGATTCAAATGATTACCGCGGGTGCCGCCGCAGTCAACGGAGGATACCTTTTAAAGCCTTATATCGTCAGCGAGATTGTTGACAGCAACGGTAATGTTGTCGAGTCAACACAGAAGACCGTTCGCCGTCAGGTAATCAGCAAGGAAACAAGCGAGAAAATCTGCAATATGATGCAGCATGTAATCGATGACGGGGGAGCCAAAAACGGATATGTTCCGGGCTATAAGGTCGGCGGAAAAACAGGAACCTCGGAAAAGCTTTCAAAAAATCTCGAGACAGGCGAAAAGCTCTACGTTGCAAGCTATATGACCTTCGCTCCGATGGATGACCCTGAAATTGCAATTCTTGTAATGATTGACGAACCTCACGGAGCAAGCTATTACGGAGGAACGGTTGCCGCACCTGTCGGCTCTGAAATTCTTTCTGACCTTCTTCCTTATATAGGATATGAGCCTCAATATACCGAGCAGGAACTCGCAAACTTTGCTATTCCTGTTCCGAGTCTCAGAAATGATGATGTCACAACCGCTAAAAACAAGGTATCGGTTGCAGGCCTCAAAGCAAAGATTGTCGGCAACGGCAATACGGTTATATCACAGCTTCCCGAAAGCGGTGAAAAGCTTGCAAAGGGCGGCACGGTCATTATTTATACCGAGTCCGATTCTGAAACGATAAAGACGAATATACCTGATTTCAACGGTATGAGTCTCAGTCAGGTAAATGCAGCGGCTGCCTCTGCGAATATAAACCTCGAAATCACAGGAAATTACAGCGGCGGAGCAGGCGTTTCCTACGCTTATAAACAGAGTATTGCGGCTAACACTGAGGTCCCGGCAGGAACGGTTGTTACCGTTTATTTCAGAGAAAATTCCACAGCAGAATAATATCAGAAAGGCAAAAAAATGTTACTGAAAAACTTACTACACGAAACTCCCGAAAAATTCGGTAATATAGAAATAGAAAATATCACCTGTGACTCACGGGCGGTAAAGGACGGCTATGCCTTTGTTTGTATAAACGGAGCGGCTGTTGATGGCCATAATTTTGCTGAGCAGGCACTTGAAAAAGGCGCCGCAATTATAATTACAGAGAGAAATCTCGGACTTGAGAGGGAAATTACCGTTTCCGACACCCACGCGGCTTACGCGCTTATGTCGGCGGCTTATTTCTCACATCCTGCGAAAGAACTCAGACTTATCGGTGTAACAGGCACAAACGGAAAAACCTCTATTACCTATATGCTGAAAAGTATTTTAGAAGCTGCAGGTTATAAAACCGGTGTTATCGGCACCATTCAAAATATGATAGGTGAAAGGGTTATTGAGTCGGCAAATACAACCCCTGATGCTTATAATCTCAACCGACTTTTCAGAGAAATGAAAAACGAGGGTTGCGACTACTGTATTATGGAGGTTTCATCCCACGCGCTCGACCAAAAGCGTGTATACGGCATAGAATTTGAGGTTGCCGCTTTTACTAATCTGACTCAGGACCATCTCGATTATCATAAAACTATGGAGAATTATCTTGAAGCCAAGAAAAAACTCTTTACTATGTGCAAAACCGCCGTTATAAATCTTGACGACGATTATGCCAACGAGATAATGCGCGGTCTTGGTTGCAAAACCATGACTTATTCTGAGAAGAGAAATGATTCAACCCTTTCGGCAAAATATGTAAACCTCAGACCCGACGGAATCGAATACGAGCTTGTCGGATTCAACCTTATAAAGCATATAAAACTTAAAAGCGGCGGAAGATTCTCGGTATATAATTCGATGTGTGCCGCGGCAATTGCAATGGAGCTCGGTATCGACGTATCGCTTATTGCTCGCGCTCTCGAAAAACTCGAAGGCGTAAAGGGAAGAGCCGAAATTGTTCCGACTAACCGTGATTTTACCGTAATTATCGATTACGCTCATACTCCCGACGGACTCAAAAACATTCTTTCTACCTTTAAGGAAATCAAAAAGGGAAGACTTGTCTGTCTTTTCGGTTGCGGCGGTGACCGCGATTCTGCAAAACGTCCCATAATGGGTTCAATCGCTGCAAATCTTTCGGATTATGTTATTGTTACGAGCGATAATCCGAGAAGTGAAGACCCTATGAGCATAATTTCTGACATTACTGAGGGTATGAAAAAAACAAAAACCCCCTATACTGTTATTGAAAGCAGAATAGAGGCTATAAAATATTCTATTGAAAAGGCGCAGCCTAATGATATAATTATCTTAGCGGGAAAAGGCCACGAGGATTATCAGATACTCTCTACCGGAAAAATTCACCTTGATGAAAGGGAAGTCGTGGCAGAGGCTCTCGCCAACTTATAATAGCAAGGAGATTGAAAAATGAATAATCTTACACCGATGATAACGGCGGCTGTTGCTTTTGCAGTTTGCTCGATTGCGGGCTTTTTTGTGATTCCGTATCTTCGTAAACTTAAATTCGGTCAGACGATTCTTGAAGACGGACCGACCTGGCACAAGGAGAAGCAGGGAACACCTACAATGGGCGGAATAATGATTGCGGGAGCTGTTCTTATAGCTTTTATAGTTGCTCTTATCTGGTCTCTTTGCACCGATAAAAAGCTCATTTTAGAGCTTCGCTTCCGTTATTATCTTGTAAATCTGCTAAGCGGTGTAATTTTTTCTCTTCTAACCGGAATAATCGGTCTTATGGATGACTATATTAAGGTTGTTAAAAAGAGAAATCTCGGTCTTACCGCTAAGCAAAAAACAGTTTTACAGCTTCTTTGTTCGGCGGCATATCTCGGAACTCTTGCAATTTCAGGTATGAACACAACATGGATTCCTTTTGTCGGCGATGTTGATATAATGAGCGGTTTCGGACTTGTTTTCTGGCCTATTTCTCTCATTTTTATTTATTATCTTGTAAATGCAGTAAATCTTACTGACGGTATTGACGGACTCGCAAGCACCGTTACCCTCGTTGTTTCCTGCGGATTTATGCTGCTTGCGGGAAAGAGCGGAACCCAGTCAATGAGCACCTTTGCGGCGGCTCTCGGTGGCGCTTGTCTCGGATTTTTAATGTGGAATTCCAAGCCTGCAAAGGTATTTATGGGAGATACAGGCTCAATGTTCCTCGGTGGAGCTGTCGTTGCTCTCGGCTTCGGTTCGGGCAGACCGATTCTTCTTCTCCTTTTCGGAATTGTTTACATACTTGAGGCTCTGTCTGTAGTACTTCAGGTGTTTTTCTTCAAGACAACAGGAAAAAGAATTTTCAAAATGAGCCCGATTCATCATCATTTTGAGATGTGTGGCTGGAGCGAAGAAAAGATTTGTATCGTTTTCGGACTCGTAGCCCTCGTAGGCTCATTCGTAGGACTTTTACCTGTCCTTTTAAAGTGGTAATATTTAATTAAAATAAATCTAAGGAGGTATGTGTGATGCCCGAGAAGAAAAAAGTAAAATTTAGTTTCTGGCAAGAGGGTAAATTAGACATACCTTTTTTGTCTTTGGTATTAATACTTTTGTCGATAGGACTTATAATGCTCTTTTCGGCAAGCTATGCCTTTTCCTACACAAACTTCGGCAATTCCTACCGCTTTATAACCCGTCAGGCAGGCTTTGCTGTTTTTGGTGTCGGAGCGATGCTTTTTGTTTCTAAAATCAATTATCATATTTATAAGAAGCTTGCATGGCCTCTTTATATATGCGTAATTGCAGTTCTTGCCGTTCTTCTTATTTTACCGCCGATGCTTGAAGGCACCGATGTTAAGAGATGGCTTGCAATCGGTTCTTTCAGCTTCCAACCTTCTGAATTTGCGAAGATTTCGATAGCAATTCTTTTCTCAAGCTGGCTTTCTGCTAACCCGAAAAAAATCAAGAAGCTAAGATATGTCTTTTCGATGATTGTGCTTCTCGGCATACCTTGTGTACTTGTCGTGCTTGAGCCTCATCTTTCGGCAACTCTACTGATTTTTGCAATCGGAATAATGCTGCTAATTGTCGGCGGAATTAAGAAAAGGTGGATTGGCGTCGGACTCGGAGTCGGAGTCGCAGGTGGAGTTATCGCAATTTTATCGGGAGCCGTAAGCTACGGTTCTGACCGAATTAAATATTGGCTCGACCCATGGCAAGACCCGATAGGTAAGGGCTATCAGACCATTCAGTCGCTCCTTGCAATCGGTTCGGGCGGTCTTATGGGAAGAGGAATCGGACAGTCGAGACAAAAATATCTCTGGGTTCCCGAACCGCATAACGACTTTATTTTCGCCATTATTTGCGAAGAACTCGGAATTATCGGTGCTCTCGCAGTAATATGTTTATTCTGCGCTCTCGTATGGCGCGGTTTCACAATTGCTATGAAAGCCGCCGACTCTTTCGGTTCATTTTTATCACTCGCGCTTACATTCCATGTTGGACTTCAGGCGCTTCTCAACATTCTCGTTGTTACAAATACAATTCCCAACACGGGAATCAGCCTTCCGTTCTTCAGCTACGGCGGAACGGCTCTTGTGATTCTTCTTGCCGAAATGGGAATCGTGCTTTCGGTTTCAAGAGGAAGCTCGGTAGAAAAACAGTAAAGGGGAACTCTTTATGCATATTCTATTCGCAGGCGGCGGCACAGCAGGTCATATTAATCCTGCCCTTGCTGTTGCAGGTTACATAAAAGAAAAGGAACCCGATGCTAAAATCAGTTATATCGGAACTGCAAACAAACTTGAGGCAAGACTCGTTCCTGCCGCAGGTTACGATTTCTATACAATCGAGGTTGCAGGACTTCAGAGAAAACTGTCGGTTAAAAATATAATTAAGAATATTGATGCGGTATGTAAAATGTTTACCTCATCGGCAAAAGCACGCCGTCTTTTAAAGGAACTGAAACCCGATGTTGTTATCGGAACAGGCGGTTATGTGAGCGGTCCTGTGCTTCGTGAGGCTTCTAAGCTTGGCTTTAAAACCGCAATTCACGAACAGAACGCTTTCCCCGGTATTACAACCAAAGCGCTTGCTCCGAACGTCGATTCGGTAATGCTCGCAATGGCAGAAGCCGAGAAGCATCTTCATTTAAAAAACGAGCCTGTTATAACGGGAAACCCCGTAAGACGTGAGCTTATGAAAATGAATAGGGAAAAGGCGCGTGAAATGCTCGGAATAGAGGATGACAGACCGCTGATACTGTCATTCGGCGGAAGTCTTGGCGCGCGCCCGATTAACGAGGCTGTTACGGGTCTGATTTCGGCTCATAACAATTCGGGCAAATATTACCATATTCACGGCGCAGGAAAAAGCGGATATGAATCAATGCTTGAGGCTGTAAAGGCGGAATGTGGCGCGCTTTCGTCCGAAATTGACATTAGAGAATATATTGAAAATATGGATGTTTGTATGGCTGCGGCAGATATTGTTATCTGCAGAGCGGGTGCTATAACACTTAGTGAGCTTACAGTTTGCAAAAAACCGTCAGTGCTCATTCCGTCTCCTTATGTGGCCGAAAATCATCAGTATCATAATGCAATGACTTTGAAATCAGTCGGTGCGGCAGAGCTTATTGAAGAAAAAGACCTGACCGCAGAATCGCTTTCGAAGGTTGTTTTTGAGCTTTTATCTGATAAAACCAAGCTCGAAAGTATGAAAAATGCCGCAGAAAAAGCGGCAATCGGAGATTCTAACGAACGAATTTATAATGTTATAAAAGGACTTTACACCAAAAATTAAGATACCGCATAGTATGAAATGAAAAGGAGTGCCGAGGCTTTCCTTTTTATTTTCATATAAGATGGTGTTGTTATGTCCAGACTAGTAATAGAAGGCGGAAGACGTCTTTCGGGCAGTATCGATATTGGTGGCGCGAAAAATAGTGTTTTGCCGATTTTAGCGGCTACCTTGCTTATAAAAGGTGTTTCTGTTATAAAAAACTGTCCGCGCCTTTCCGATGTCGATGTTGCAATCAGAATTCTTACATATTTAGGATGTGTCTGTAAACGTGAAGAAGACACTGTAACCGTTGATGCCCGATATGTCGGTTGCGACAGAATACCCGATGAGCTGATGCGCGAAATGCGCTCTTCGGTTATGTTTCTTGGGGCAATTCTTGCGAGATGCGGTTCGGCTGTTATCAGCAGTCCGGGCGGATGCGAGCTGGGTCCGAGACCTATTGACTTGCATTTAAAGGCGCTTCGGGACCTCGGTTACGATATAGCGGATAAAAACGGATATATTATCTGTACTAAGTCCAACAGACAGGCAAAAAGCAGAGTGCATCTTTCTTTTCCTAGTGTCGGAGCAACCGAAAACGCTATTCTGGCAACAGTGCTCGGCTGTTCCCGTACCGTTATAACAGGCGCGGCAAAGGAACCTGAAATTGTTGACCTTATAGATTTTTTAACCGCAGCAGGAGCGAAAATCTATGGCGGCGGTACCGACACCGTCGAAATAATAGGAGTAGGGGGGCTTGGCTCGGTAGAGCATAGGGTTATCCCCGATAGAATTGTCGCGGCAACATATATTTCTGCGGCAACGGTAACTCGGGGAGAGGTAGAGCTTTGTAAAATGAATCCGACCCATTTAGGCGCGGTTATAAACGCTTTTTCAGAAATGGGAGTTTCTATCAAATGCTATGATGATTCGATTTATGTAAAAGCCGACAGAAGACCGCGTGCGATTCCTCTTACAAAAACTTTGGTTTATCCCGGTTTTCCTACCGATGCGGGTCCTCTTCTTGTTTCTGCATTATGCGTTTCCGAAGGTTGTTCGGTTTTTGTCGAAACGATATTTGAAAACCGCTTCAGATATACCGATGAGCTTATACGCTTCGGCGCAAATATCAGACTTCAGAACAAGGTTGCGGTAATTGAGGGAGTCGAAAAACTAATAGGCGCAAATGTCTGCTCGACCGACCTTCGCGGTGGCGCGGCAATGGTTATAGCGGCTCTTGGAGCAGAGGGTACTAGCGAAATTGATGATATATATCATATTGAGAGAGGCTATGAAGATATATGCCGTGATTTAAAGATTCTCGGTGCAAATATAAAAAGGAAAGATTAAAATGACCGAAAAGGAATTCAGACAAAAGGAAAGACATGACGGTGCTAAAAAGAGCGTCAAAAAAAGAAAAAAGAAGAATAGGATAAAGGTGCTGTTTACGGCGCTTTTATTGCTTGCGGTTTTGCTCGTTGCGGCAATTTCGGTTGTCGCATACAACCTTTTCAAGATTGAAACAATTTCGGTTGAGGGCAATACCGTTTATGAAGATGCTCTGATTATTGAAACCGCTGAGCTTGAGGTAGGGGACAGTCTTCTGTTTGTCGGCGAGAAAAAGCTTTCGGAAAAACTCGAAACAGCACTTCCTTACATATCGGAAATCGAGATTAAAAGAGAACTTCCGACAGGGCTGATTATAAACGTTACCGAAACCTATGAGGAACAGCTTTTTTATAGAAATTCAAAGTTCTATTCGGCGGATAAAAACGGTAAGGTTCTCAATGAATATTACGAAAAAAAGGAAAATCTTCCCGTTACGATTGTGACTGAAGAAGATAAACTTGAAAAGGGTTATGATTATATTGCGGCGAATGAGATGCAGGCAAATCTTGAAAAATCAATTTTTGCCTTTGCTAAGGACAAAAACATTAACGTAACCCTTGTAAATGCAACCGATATTTACAGAGCGTATTTTATTATAGACAATAAAACACTCGTGCTTCTCGGCTCGTCATCCAATCTTGACAGAAAGCTTGAGTTTTTGCCCAAGACTCTTAAAAGTATGGAAGAAAATAATCGCAATGTTATCGACCTTTCAAACTGGTCTCCCGATAATAACGAGGCCATTTCTTATGAAAAAGATATAAATAGTTACTTTGTTTTTAAATAATTTTGATAAATTTAAAATTTATGTTGAAATTTAGAAAGTTATGTGATAATATTAGTTCGTATAATTACGCATTAAGGGATTTATAAAATATTGGAGGAATAAAAAATGGCATTCGACATGACACCTGATTTCGAGACTGATGCAGCTCAGGTTATTAAGGTTGTAGGAGTTGGCGGCGGCGGTGGAAACGCTATCAATCGCATGGTTGACGCTGGTATTCGCGGCGTTGAGTTCGTTGCAATCAATACCGATAAGTCTGCACTCTATAAATCAAAGGCAAATACAAAGATTCAGATCGGCGACAAGACCACTAACGGTCAGGGCGCAGGCGCAAACCCCGAGAAGGGACGCGCTGCTGCTGAGGAGTCTAAGGACGAAATCGCAGCTGCTATCCGTGAAGCTGATATGATTTTCCTTACCGCAGGTATGGGTGGCGGTACAGGTACAGGCGCTGCTCCCGTTGTTGCTGCAATTGCTAAGGAGCTTGGCATTCTTACCGTTGGTATCGTTACAAAGCCTTTCCCCTTTGAAGGCAAGAGCCGTATGACTCAGGCTGAAGGCGGAATCGCAAGACTCAGCGAGCAGGTAGACAGCCTTGTTGTTATCCCCAACGAGCGTCTTAAGTTCGTTACCGAAGAGAAACTTACCTTTAAGAACGCATTTAACATTGCTGACGATGTTCTCCGTCAGGGCGTTCAGTCTATTTCTGAGCTTATCAACGTTACAGCTCTCGTTAACCTCGACTTTGCTGACGTTACAACCATCATGAAGGACGCTGGCTATGCTCACATGGGCGTTGGTACCGCTTCCGGCAGAGATAAGGCAGAGCAGGCTGCACGTGCTGCTGTTACAAGCCCCCTCATCGAGACTTCTATGCAGAACGCTCGCGGCGTTATCATCAGCATCACAGGTTCTGAGGATATGGGACTTGAAGAAGTTGAGATGGCAGCTACCATCATTCACGATATGGCTCATCCCGAAGCAACCATCATCTGGGGTGCTCAGCTTGACGATACCCTTGAGGATACAATGAAGGTTGTAGTTGTTGCTACAGGTCTTGGCGACGAGAAGAAGAGAGATGCTTCATCTCCCGTAATCGAGTCTATCATTTCCAGCAATGAAGAAGAGGCAGACGAAGGAAATTATATCGACGTTATCAACCTCTTCAACAAATAATCGGTAAAATTAATACTGAACATAAAAAAGGCTCGCATTAGCGGGCCTTTTTCTTTAGCTCTTTTTTCTCCACTCGGAGTATAATAATACACCTTCGTTACGAAGAAAAGAGCTTCAGTATTAATTTTCCTCGATTATTAAATCTCAATATGTTTTGCTCGAAGTATATAAATACGTCTTACGCAAAGAAAAAAGCCTTTCTGCTTTAATTCTGCTCGATTATTACGCTCAATATGTTTTATTTGAAGTATAATAATACACCTTCGTTACGAAGAAAAGAGCTTCAGTATTAATTTTCCTCATGCATTCTGCATTAAATAGGTATGTAAACCACGCTGTCAGGTCATGGAGGCTACTTCATACAAAATCCTAATCTTTATCATTGCTTTTTGTGGTTTAATGTGGTAAAATAAACATAAATATTTCTTTTTAAAAGGGGAAATGAAAGATGAAAAAATTGCTCGCAATCATATTATCGGTTCTTATGATAGCAACAATTCTGCCGATGGGGATGTTTACCATTACGGCTAGTGCCGAAACAACTTCGGACGGAATCAGCTATTCTGTATCAAACGGAGAGGTAACGATAACCGGGTATAACGGTAATTATACCGAAGTAATTATACCATCTGTAATCGAGGGTTATCCGGTTACGGCTATAGGTGATAATGCGTTTGGCGGTGATGCAAAACTTACCGAAATCGTAATTCCTGATAGCGTTACACATATAGGTGATTTTGCATTTTACGGTTGTACAGGACTTACCGAAATCGAAATTCCTGATAACGTTACACATATATGTGATTATGCGTTTTGCTTTTGTACCGGACTTACCGAAATCACAATTCCTGATAGTGTTACAGGCATTGATTTGAATGCGTTTTACGGTTGTACCGGACTTACCGAAATTGTAATTCCTGATAGCGTTACACATATAGGAGATTTTGCATTTTCCGGTTGTACCGGACTTACCGAAATCACAATTTCTAATAGTGTTACAAGCATAGGTGGTTATGCGTTTGAGGAGTGTACCGGACTCACCAAAATCGCAATTCCTGATAGCGTTACACGCATTGGTCCAGATGCATTTTACGGTTGTACCGGGCTTACCGAAATCGTAATTCCTGATAGCGTTACAAGCATAGGTGATTCTGCGTTTGCCGACTGCATAGATATAAGTGATGTTTGGTATGAGGGAAGCATTGATGACCGCAGTCTGATAACGATAGACGAAGGTAATTATGACTTAACAGACGCTACCTGGCATTATAATACCTGTAAAAAAGGTGCGCATGCTTACTCGAATGATTGCGATGTTGATTGTAATAACTGCGATTGGGTGAGAGAGAAGTTTGCCGGGCATATCTACGACAACACCGGCGATACAACATGTAACGAGTGTGGTTATGTAAACGCACATCCCTTTACTTCGCACCTTACATATACTATTAGTTCTGACTTCCGTTTCAGAACAGGTGTTGCAAAGCCCACGAACGGCACCTATATAAACGAGTGGATTAAGTCATCAAAATTAACCGACAGCACTACTCCTTTTGCGAGTCCGGTTATTAATCTTCAGGTTATTCCCAGTGACATGACTCACGAGTATGTAAATGACGGTGTATTCACTCATCTTGATACGTATGATAACGCTTTCTACGTAAATCCGATCTTTACAACTCCGCTTTCTGTAACAGATTCAAGCGCGTTAATCATTTACGTTGAGAGTACAGGCACTAAACCCACAGAGGCATTTCTATGTCTCGGAGGCACATCTCCACTCCGTAAAAATACCGTATATCATCTTTTAAAGGATGGTACTAGTGAGTGGAGCGAGCACACTGTAAAGACAGCTCCTTCGGATAACAGAGGACATATCGAACTTCCCGCAGGCTTTAGCGGATGGATTAAAGTTCCGATTTCAGGATTTACCAATAATAAGGGCGCAACCTGGAGTGGAGATCTTACTGGTTTCAGATATTATCCGATTTATCTTGGCGGTGAGTACGGCAAAATCAACCTCAGCCACTTTATGACCGTAGATGAGGGAGATAAGAATTATCTTACCTTTATGGATGGCGATGTAGAAAAGAGCTTACTTATAGATACAGATGACAATACAAGCTCTGATGATAATACAAGCTCTGATGATAATACAAGTTCTGATGACAATACAAGTTCTGAAACATCATCTGATTTAACCTCGTCAGATGACACTTCTTCAGACGATACTTCTTCGGACACAAGCTCCGATGCTCTCGCAACTCCTGCAGATGCGTTTGAGTATAGAATTACTGACGGAGAGGTAACTATAACTAAGTATATAGGTACTGCAACCAATGTTATTATTCCAAATAAAATAAATGGATATCCTGTTACAAGTATTGGCATGGGTGCATTTGTCTGTTGTGACGAGTTAGCAAGTGTAACAATCTGTAACAGCATTACAAGTATTGGTGATTTTGCGTTTCAAAGTTGCGAAGGTCTTACCGAAATAATCATACCTGACAGCGTTACATGGATTGGTGATTCTGCGTTTAGCGGTTGCAGTGCCCTTACCGAAATAACCATACCTGACAGCGTTACAGCTATAGTTTATGGCGCATTTTTTGGTTGCTCTTCGCTTGAAAGCATTACCTTACCGTTTATAAGTCAGGCGTATTTTGGTTATATTTTTGGCGCTGATGATTACTCTTATAACTATAAATATGTACCTTCATCGTTAAAAGAGGTTGTAATAACTAAGGCAACACGTATAAATTCTAATGCATTCTACGGTTGCTCGGGACTGACCAAAATAACAATACCTGACAGTGTTACAAGTATAGGCGCAGGTGCATTTGAAGGTTGTTCGGGACTGACCGAAATAACAATACCTGACAGTGTTACAAATATAGGCGCAGGTGCATTTTCCGGTTGCACGGGATTGACAGATGTCTGGTATGAAGGAGATTCTGATGACCGTGATAATCTCTCTCTAGAAACCGATGGAAATAGTGTATTAATTACAGCGAAGTGGCATTTCAATACCTGTAAAAATAGTGCACACAGCTATTCCGATGATAGCGACTCTGATTGTAACAATTGCGAATGGACAAGAGATACTTTTGACAACCACATTTTTGACAATGACTGCGACGTAGATTGTAACGAATGTGGATATGTAAGAGTACCTGACAACCACATTTATGACAATGACTGCGACGCAGATTGTAACGAATGTGGATATGTAAGAGTACCTGCCGACCACGTTTACGACAATAACTGCGATGCAGATTGTAATCAATGCGGTGAAGAGAGAATTCCTTTTGACCACATATACAACAACGCCGGCGATACAACATGTAACGAGTGTGGAGATGTAAGAGAAATCGAGCATACCTACGATAACATCTGCGACACTGAATGTAACGAGTGTGGTGATATAAACTTACCTCCCTTTACTTCGCACCTTACATATAGTATCAATTCTGACATCCGTTTCAGAACATGCGTTAAAAAGCCGGCACCTCAGACAGGCACCTATGTAAACGAGTGGATTAAGTCAACACTATTAACCGACAGCACTACTCCGTTTGCGAGTCCGGTTATTAATCTTCAGGTTATTCCCAGTACCATGACTCACGAGTACGTAAATAACGGTGTATTCACTCATCTTGATACGTTTGATAACGCTTTCTACGTAAGTCCGAGGTTTACAACGCCACTTTCAGTATCTGATACAAGTGCGTTTGTTTTCTATGTTGAGAATACAGGCTCTAAACCCACAGAGGCATTTCTGTGTCTCGGAAGCACATCTCCGCTCCGTAAAGATACCGTATATCACCTTTTAGAGGACGGTACTAATGAGTGGGGTGAGAAAACCGTAAAGGAAGCTCCTTCCGATAAAAGAGGACATATCGAACTTCCTTCTAACTTCAGCGGATGGGTTAAAATTCCGATTTCAGGCTTTACAGACAACAAGGACGAAACCTGGAGTAGCAGCCTTACTGATTTCAGATATCATCCGATTTATCTTGGCGGAGAGTACGGCGAAATCAACCTCAGCCACTTTATGACAGTTGATGAAGGCAACAAGGGTTACTTTGCCTTTATGGATGGTGAGTTTAAAAAGAATTTGCTTATAAATGCGGAAATTCCCCAGATTGCCTTTAACCACGATTACGACAGCAACTGTGATGCATATTGTAATGTATGCGGTGAAGAGAGAATTCCTGCAGAGCATATTTATGACGACACTTGCGACACTATCTGTAACGAGTGTAGCGGTGTAAGAGAAATCGAGCATACCTACACTAACAACTGTGATGCATATTGTAATGTATGCGGTGAAAAGAGAACGCCTTATGACCACGTATACGACAACACCTGCGATACCATATGTAACGAGTGTGGCGCTGTAAGAAAAATCAAGCATACCTACACTAACAATTGCGATGCGGATTGTAATGTATGCGGTGAAGAGAGAACACCTTCTGACCACATTTATGACAACAACTGCGATGCAGATTGTAACGAATGCGGAACAACAAGAGAGCCTTCTGCTCACCGTTACACAAACAACTGCGATGCTACTTGTAACGAATGCGGCGCGATAAGAGTACCTTTCGACCATATTTACGATCACAACTGTGATACTGATTGCAATGAATGCGGTGAAGATAGAGTACCTTTCGACCATGTATACGACAATAATTGTGATGCAGTTTGTAACGTTTGTGGAGATGTAAGAACACCTTCGAACCACATTTATGACAATGACTGTGATACAAATTGTAATGAATGTAATGGCTATAGAGAAACGCAACATGTATACTATGCAGGTTATTTAGCGGATGGTTCAGAGCATTGGCGTCAGTGCGCTATTTGCAGACTCAGAAACAACATCGCAAGTCATGAATATGACAACAACTGCGATGCAGATTGTAGCGTTTGCGGATATGTAAGAGTACCTTCAGAGCATATTTACGATAATGCATGCGATACAAATTGTAATGAATGTAATGAAACCAGAGTGGTACCCGACCACATTTATGACAATAATTGTGATGTAGATTGTAACGTATGTGATGATGAAAGAGTACCTTTCGACCACGTATACGACAATGATTGCGATACATTATGTAATGAATGTGGACATTTCAGATTACCATTTGGACCTTATGCTCCCACCTTTGTGGTTGAGCCAACATACGAAAACGTATGTGATACCGTTACAGTAGCAATAAAGACCAAAAACAATCCCGGAATCGCCGGCCTTAAACTATTGATAGGTTATGATTCTGACGTTCTGGAATTTATTGAAGGTCAGCATAAAGATTTCAAAGGCATATTCTCTATTAGTCCTATTGACAACAATCCTATTACTATCGTATGGAACGATACTGCTCTTATGTCTGAAGACGGCACAATAGCATTGCTTACCTTCCGCGTTAAAGATGATGCAGCGCTTGGTGAAACAAACATAACCGTTTCTTACGACTTAGAGGAAGTATTTGATGACAATCTTGAATCTGTTGCATTTGCTATGGAAAACGGAGTTATAAATGTAGTTACTCACATTTACGAGAATAACTGCGATGCAGATTGTAATCAATGCGGCGAAGGTAGAACACCTTTTGACCACGTATATGACAACAACTGTGATGCTACTTGTAACGTATGCGGTGAAGAGAGAATTCCTTTTGACCACATATACGACAACACCTGCGATACAACATGTAACGTGTGTGACGATGTAAGAGAAATCGAGCATACATACACTAACAACTGCGATGCAGATTGTAATGAATGTGGAGAAGGTAGAGTGCCTTCGGAGCATATTTACGATAATGCATGCGATGCAAATTGTAATGAATGTAATGAAACCAGAGAGGTGCCCGACCACGTTTATGAGAATGATTGCGATGCAGATTGTAGCGTTTGCGGATATGTAAGAGTACCTTCGGAGCATATTTATGACAACAACTGCGATGCAGATTGTAATGAGTGTGGAGACGAAAGAGTACCTGCAGATCACGTTTATGACAATAATTGTGATGCAGATTGTAATGAATGCGGAGAGGTAAGAGTACCCTCAGACCACGTTTATGATAACAACTGCGATGCAGATTGTAACGAATGTGGAGACGAAAGAGTACCCTCAGACCACGTTTATGACAATAATTGTGATGCAGATTGTAATGAATGTGATGATGAAAGAGTGCCTTTTGATCACGTTTATGACAATAATTGCGATGCAGATTGTAATGTATGTGATGATGAAAGAGTGCCTTTTGATCACGTTTATGACAATAATTGCGACGCAGATTGTAATGAATGCGGAGAGGTAAGAGTACCTTCAGACCATATTTATGACAACAACTGCGATGCGGATTGTAACGAGTGTGGAGAAGGCAGAGTACCTTCCGACCACATTTTTGACAATGATTGTGATACCAACTGTAATGAATGCGGACATTTCAGATTACCTTTCGGACCTTATGCT
>JAZONJ010000123.1:0-1933 GCA_045654425.1 Acutalibacteraceae bacterium | reverse complement strand
CATTTATAAGATCAGCGGTCTCTTTCGGAATGCTGTAATGTTCAGTATGCATATGGTGGTCGGTAATATTATCCGCCTTTACGGGACGAAACGTTCCAAGTCCTACGTGTAGCGTAACATAGCCTATATTAATTCCGCTATGTTTCAGTTCCTCAAGCATTTCAGGAGTGAAATGAAGCCCCGCAGTCGGAGCGGCAGCAGAGCCAAGCTCTCTTGAATAAACCGTTTGATAGCGTTCCTTGTCCTCGAGTTTTTCTTTTATATAAGGTGGAAGAGGCATCTGTCCAACCTCGTCGAGACACTCAAAAAATTCTCCTTTGGGTTCAAAACGCATAATGCGGTTACCGTCAGGAAGAACTTCTTCAACAGTGGCTGAAAGACGTTCGGAATATTTAAAGGTATTTCCCACCTTTGCTTTTTTACCGGGACCTGCAAGACATTCCCACAGATTTTGTTCAATCTGTTTAAGAAGAACAAACTCAACAACCGCGCCTGTATCGCGCACTCCGAAAATTCGTGCAGGTAAAACTCTCGTATCATTGAGAATCAGACAATCACCCTCACGAAGATGATCGCGAAGGGTGGAAAAAACAGTATGAGTAACCGAGCCGTTTTCACGACTGAGTTTTAAAAGACGCGATGAGTTACGTGGCTCAATCGGTGTCTGAGCTATAAGCTCTTCAGGAAGATTGTAAAAAAAGTCACTTGTTTTCATAAAAATATACAACTCCGACTATCACTTTTATCTTACTTTTGGCATAAAATATATTTGACAAACACATTACCAAATGATAAAATTTATATATATTGGGAAAGTATGTACTTATTATATATAAATTAGTCGTACTTAGCAACCATAATTTTGAATTATTTTATTTTCCAAAGGAATGTGATTTTCAGTGAAAAAGTACAATGTCGGAATAATTGGTGCAACAGGTATGGTAGGTCAGCGTTTTGCAACTCTTCTCGCAGACCATCCTTGGTTCAATGTTAAGACCCTTGCTGCAAGCGGCAGAAGCGCAGGCAAGACCTACGAAGAGGCTCTCGGCGGAAGATGGGCAATGAAAACTCCCCTTCCTGAGAAGTTAAAGGATATGGTAGTTCTTGACGCTGTTGCAGATATGGAAAAGGTTGCCGCTTCGGTTGACTTTGTTTTCTGTGCTGTTGATATGAAGAAGGATGAGATAAAGGCTCTCGAAGAAGCTTATGCAAAACTTGAGTGCCCCGTTGTTTCTAACAACTCAGCTCACAGATTCACCGATGACGTTCCTATGGTAATTCCTGAAATCAACGCAGACCACACCGCTATTATTGAGGCTCAAAGAAAGCGTCTCGGTACAAAGCGCGGTTTCGTTGCCGTTAAGTCAAACTGCTCTCTCCAGAGCTATGTTCCCGCTCTTTACCCCTTAGACGAGTTCGGTGTTAAGAATGTTCTCGTTTGCACATATCAGGCAATCTCGGGCGCAGGCAAGACCTTTGAGCGTTGGCCCGAAATGGTAGATAACGTAATTCCGTTCATCGGTGGCGAGGAAGAAAAGAGCGAAAAAGAACCCCTTAAGATTTGGGGTAAGGTTGACGGTGACAAAATTGCTTTGGCCGACAGTCCGAAATTCACTGCTCAGTGTCTGCGTGTTCCCGTTTCTGACGGACATATGGCTGCTGTTTTCGTAACATTTGACAAGAAACCCTCTAAGGAAGAAATCCTCGCTAAATGGGCAGAGTTCAAAGGACAGCCGCAGGACCTCGAACTTCCCTCTGCTCCGAAGCAGTTCTTACATTACTTCACAGAAGACAATATGCCCCAGACAAAGCTTCAAAGAGAACTTGAAGGCGGTATGGCTGTTTCTGTCGGACGTTTACGCGAGGATAGTCAGTACGATTATAAGTTTGTTTGTCTTTCCCATAACACCCTTCGTGGTGCAGCAGGCGGCGC
>JAZONJ010000122.1:0-3198 GCA_045654425.1 Acutalibacteraceae bacterium | reverse complement strand
GATTACATAATCGAAATACTTGATATGTATTTTGAAAAGTGCCGCAAGCATGATATTAGAACACTTTTCCGTCATGGTTACCACGCTTATCAGTTTAACTGGAATATGAGCGATGAGTGGAGAGAAAATCACGCAAAGGTGGGTGCTTCCGAAGAGGTTATGCTTGCCCATGCGAGACAGCTTGCACCTGTAATTGCCCGAAACCTTGACGCTGTTCATAAGCTTTCAAGTGGTTTTATCGGTTCGGGTGGAGAACAGGCTTATAACTATCAGTATCCTGTAGTAGATTATGACAGAGTAATCAAGACTATCGTAGAGGAAATTTGCGTTCCTAACGGACTTTATTATACTGTTCGTATGCCGCGTTATAAGCAGAATTTGCTTGCCCGTGACCCCGATTATAAATATGCAAAAATCATCGGACATAATAATGATGCTATGTTCGGCGAGAGCCGAAATTACGGTTGGGCATCAGAATGCTATCAATTTGACCATAATTTTGAAACTGTAAAGGGCGAGCACCGTTGTCCTGAGGCTGACCAGGACGGCGTTCACAGACCGAATAATGAATGGGAATACGTTACCGAAACAGCCGCTTACACACCTCAGTCGGGCGAAATGTTCCATATGGGAACAGGTACCACAGGTACAGGCAGAGAGCCTGACGGTTTCCACATCATAAAGCAGGTTGCGCACCACAGATTCAACACTATGAGTCAGTGGAACAGCTACATTGAGGGCGGCTATGCAAAGCCTGAGCCCGATTCTGAGGGAAGAATGGTTGCGGCTTATTCACCAATGCAAAATTGGATTGATTTTGAAACAGTAATTCCCGGTTGGCTTAACGAAGAAAAGATTCCGTTCGACCCATCTTGGTTTAAAAAGGAAAACGGAGAGAAAGTAAGACGTAATCCGTATGAATTCATCCGCGACCATTTGGGCTACAAACTTCAGGCACAGAATCTTGAGATTGACGGAAACAATGTGACCCTTACTTTCAAGAATTTCGGTTTTGCAGCACCATTCTGCTTAGAGAGCGGCTTTGCAGTTCTTGTTGAAAACTATAATGTAGTGTCAGAGACCGCGGCAGGTGTTCCCGATGAGTGGATAAGCCTTCCTGTCGACTATTACACAAAGAGACAGTTCAGACCTGTTCAGGAGAGTATTCTCGCTCATACTGTATCTGCAAAGCTCGCGATTCCTTCCGATAACAAGAAGTATTACATTGCTTTCTATCTCAGAAATCGTATGAACCAGTATGCAAGACTTTCAAATGATCCTGAATCGGTTCCGTTTGAAGCAGGAAAATATAATATTCTTTATTCAGCTGAGAATTAGAATTAGTTTAACCCCGAAGATATCTTCGGGGTTTATTTTATAAATTAAACCACCGATAAACATACCACGTGTCCGAATTTGTAAAAATATTCCCCGATTTTTATATTACAGATTCAGGCGCTTGTATTATAATATGTACAAATAATATCGTTTTTAGAGAGGTGCGTTTATGCTTAATGTTGCAATAATCGGTGCCGGCTATATCGGTTTGTCTCATTCTGCTGCAGCGACTGCTTCCGATAAGGTTCGGCTTGTTGCGGTTGCAGAGAGAAACGAGGTTGCGGGTAAAAAAGCAGCTGAGGATTATGGCTGTAAGTGGTATGCCGATGCAGAAGAAATGCTTCAAAAGGAGGATATTGACATTGTCGATATCTGTCTTCCTACATTTCTTCATGAGGAGTACACTCTTCTTGCTGCACGTTATAAGAAGCATATCCTTTGTGAAAAGCCTGTTGCTCTGTCGGTAGAAGCCTTTGACAGAATGTGTGACGCTGCAAAAAAAGCCGGAGTCAAAATGATGGTGGCTCAGGTTTGCAGATTCTGGGATGAATATGTCGATATTAAAAACCGTTATGATGCGGGTGAATTCGGAAAGGTTAAAATGGCTTACGGAGCTCGTCTTGCTCAGCATCCGACATGGACTGCCTGGATGAGAAATCCTGAGATGAGCGGTGGCGGTCTTTATGACCTTCATACCCACGATGTTGACTTTATGCGCCATATGTTTGGTCCTTGTGAGTCGGTGTATGCCGTAGGTTACAAGAACGATTCGGGTTGTTGGAATCATGTTGTTTCTAACTTTACCTTCAAAAACGGTGTCAAAGCCGTTGCTGAGGGCGCTTATGAGATGACTGAGAATTATCCCTTTAAAATGTATTACAGAATCGTTGGCGATGACCTTACGATTGAATATAATCTTCGCGCGGGACTCAATATTAAGGACGGCGACGGTACGAGAACCGAACTCATTTGCAAAACAGGTGAGGAAGCAGAGCTTATTTCAACCGACAATCATTCAGACGGTTACAGAAATGAGATTGAGTATTTTGCCGATTGCATCGTAAATGACAAAGAGCCCGAAAAGATGCCTCTTTCTGAGTCTCGTGAGGTTCTTCAGATGCTCGCTGCAATAAACCTTTCGCTAGAAACAGGCGAAATAGTTAAATTATAATTTCTTTGAGGAGGAATTTTTATGTATACCGTATTAGTAATTTCTTGTCATCCCGATGACGTTGAGATTGCTTGCGCAGGAACCCTGCTCAAGTGCCGTGAAAGAGGAGACAGAGTTGTTGTCTGCCACCTTTGCAGCGGAAATCTCGGACATGTTGTTATACCGCCTGATGAACTCAGAGTAATGCGCGCTAATGAGGCTATAAAAGCCGGCGCTATGGGTGGCATTGAGGTTATGTGGGGCGGCTTTGACGACCTTGAAATCTATGATAACAATAAGGAGTCAAGAGACAAGGTTGTTAAGGTTATAAAGCAGGTAAACCCCGACTTTATCATCACCCACGACCCCGATGATTATATGCCCGACCACGTTGCAGTATCTAAGCTTGCGTTTGACGCTTCCTTTACTGCAACACTCCCGAACTACCACGTAGAGGGCGCCGAGGGTGCGGCTAAAATGGTTCCCATTTATTATATGGATACTCTTTGCGGCGTTAACTTCAACCCCACAGAGTACGTTGACGTAACCCCTTATATTGACACAAAGCTCGAAATGCTTGAGTGCCACGAGTCTCAGATAGTATGGATGCGTGACCACGACCATATCGATTTCCCCGATATGGTTAGAGTTTGCAGCCGTTACAGAGGCTTCCAGTGCGGCGCCGAGTATGCCGAAGGCTTTAAGCAGTG
>JAZONJ010000121.1:0-1841 GCA_045654425.1 Acutalibacteraceae bacterium | reverse complement strand
CCTTATATGCTTTATGCTGATTTACGTTGTGGTAATAGGTAGCGTTCTTATAGGCTCACTCGGAGGTCTTGTGGGATGATGAAAAGTATTAAGAATAAAAAGGGCGAAGGATACATCGACGTCGCCATAACGATATTGATGGTTTCGTTCGTCCTTGTGTTCGTTGTTAACGTGGTATCTATGGTAGCCTTAAGTCAGAATCTGAAAACGGTAACCGATCAGCTTGTCGAGTATGCATCACAGCACGGAACGACTGCGGTAGCCGCCTATGCTGATGATTTATCCGAGAAAACGGGAATAGATTTCACCTATTCCTTTGACGGAAGTGTGCTCTATGATTCAAGCGGAAAGGTACAGCTCGGAGACGTTATTGAGTGTACGACAAGCGTTGAAATTTCGTTTATGGGATTCGGAAATGCCGTGCATTCTGTGCCTATAAGCGCCTCTGCATCGGGAATATCCCGTGTGTATTGGAAGTGAGGCAAGTGAATGAATATCTTAAAGAATAAAAAGGGTGAAAGCTACGTTTACCTTTGCGTAATCGTAATGTTCATATCTATGCTTGTGTCGGCGCTTATACTCTATATGAGTTTAACTACTCAGGTACAGGCACAGAAGAGAGATGTGAAAGCCAAGCTTGACGGATATATCTCGGACTATTCCGTAGAAATATTCAATACCCTGAAGCAAGGTCAGCACTTTGCAGATTATATCGATTGGAACGAGCTTGAATCGGGAGCACTTGCCGCCCTTGGCTTTTCGGATGTTGCCGATAGCGAATACGTGTACGCAAACGGAATACGTATGGAAAGACCCGTGGTTGAAGTTCTTTCGGGCAACGGTTTTGGTGTGAAGATCGATTATACGGTATATTTCCCCGTTGAATGGAACGGAGAGAAATATGCCGAATTGCAAATTCCTACAACAATTACAAGTTATTACAAATTAAAGTAAAGGAGAAATTAAATATGCGTTATTCAAAAGCAATGGTATTTGTTTTAGTCGCAATATTGGCTATAACGAGTATGTTCGGAATGGTTTCTTGCGATACGGTCGAAGATGTGAGCGGTGAAGTCCTCGACATCGTTTTGCCGAACGTAGAAAATCCTCCGTCGGTTGAAACCGATACAACTACCGAGGTTACGGTACCTCCCATTACAGACATTGCGCCCGATGATTCAAATACAGAAAACGAAGCACCGGAAGATATTATTATCGATGTGAATCAAAGAGAAGAAAGCAACGATAAAATCGACGCGCCCACTCTTGAAGGAGATGCGGTTATTACCCCCGGCACAAAGGGAGTTAACTGATGAAAAACAGATTTTCAAAGCTGTTTGCGGTTGCCTTGATTTTCGTTTCCCTTATCATGGTTTTAGCTATATCAGCATCGGCATATTACGGAATGACTTGTACCGTTTATTATAAAGATGAAAGCGGAAAGGAAATAGCTCCTCGAATTACATTTACTGTTGATGCCGGAGAACCATCCCAACATCAAAACGGAGTTACATCGCCTTCCATTGACGGTTATTCACTCAAAAACAGCTCCGATTCCTTTGTATCTTATGCGATGATGGATAAGAATTTTCCTGCATCAAATTATGTCAGAGAAGGTACAGCGACTTATACCGTCTATTATATAAAAAACCAAAGTACAACCATTTACTTCAAATATTCCGACGGCTCGGAGGCTTATCCTTCGAGAACGCTTAGTGGTAACCCAAGCGCGAATTTTGTTACCTACTCTCCGAGTATTACGGGATACAGCCCAAGTAAAACCTCGTGTTCGGGAAAATACGGAAGTGCATCTCAAACGGTTTATTATTATGAGCTTACAT
>JAZONJ010000120.1:0-14608 GCA_045654425.1 Acutalibacteraceae bacterium | reverse complement strand
CCTTCGGACATTATAATTACGATACGATGATTTAAAAAAACAGATGTTGAATCCGTCTTTTAGCAGTAGAGCAATTATTGATTGAGTAAATTTTATGTAGAATTTGTTTTTTGTGCGACAAGACGTATGTTTTATACTTCTGTCGCGCAAAAGGCAAATAAAAAAGAAGGATGTTTCAAACATCCTTCTTTTTGTTCTACTTAAAATTTACCAATCAGCGTTCTTCGCGGAAGTAGGAGAGTCCGAGACTCTCGGGAGGCTGATTCTTCTTCCTGCTTCTCATACTTGTAAAAATGAGAACTATGATTGTAACAACATAAGGAAGAAGTTTGAAGAGCTCTTTTCCTGCGAAGGAAACGCCCGTGATATAGCTTGATGCGATATAAAGAGCACCGAAAATGAGTGAGCCGAAAATTGCGAGATTGGGCTTCCACACCGTAAATATAACGAGGGCTATTGCAAGCCAACCGATATCATCGATAATGTATTCCCAGTTTCCGTTAAGATAATCCATAACGAAGGAAAGTCCTCCTAGACCTGCAATTCCGCAACCGATACAGGTTGCAACATAGCGGTAGCGAGAAACATTGATTCCGGCAGCATCTGCAGTCGCAGGATTTTCTCCGACCGCGCGAAGATGGAGTCCGACTCTTGTATGATTAAGAATATAGGTTGTAACAAGAGCAATTACTATTGCAAGATAAACAAGTACTCCGTGAGAAAGGAAAATTTCTCCGAAAGATCCGAGTTTTGATGCAAAGGGTAAAGAAGCCTTGAAATAAACCGCACCTCTTACATAGATAAGACCTGTTTTGTCTATCATATAGTCAGAAATTCCGACACCGAGTGTGGTGAGTGCAAGACCTGTAACGTTCTGGTTCGCTCTGAGGGTTACGGTCAAAAAGCTAAATAGAAGTCCCATAAGAGCGCCACCGATGAGCGTCGCAATAACAGGAAGAAGAACGGCTAAAACACCGCTTACATTCTCTCCTGCCGCTGTGAGATAAAGATACTCAACATAGCATCCGCAGGAAGCGCCAACACACATAACACCGGGAATTCCGAGGTTCAGATGTCCTGATTTTTCGGTTATTGTTTCTCCTGTCGAACCGAAGAGAAGGGTCATACCGAGACGTATCGCACTAACAATAAAAGCAATCATCAGTTACCCTCCTTTGCATGCTTTGTAAGAACAATTTTGTATCGGAGGAAGAATTCGCAACCGATAATAAAGAGAAGCATTATACCTGTTATGATGTCCGAAATCGAAGAAGGAACACCAAAAGTTGTTGAAATCTGATGAGCACCACGGCTAAGGAAAACTACAAGGAATGTAGTAAACACCATGATAAATGGATTGAACTTTGCAAGCCATGATACCATTATGGCGGTAAAGCCTCTGCCTGCAACGGCGGTTGTGCTTATTGTGTGGTTGGTTCCGCCGACAATGAGAAGTCCTGCAAGTCCGCAGATAGCACCCGAAACAAGAAGTGTTCGGATGATAACCTTTTTAACACCGATACCGATATATTTCGCGGTGTTTTCACTCTCACCTACTACCGAAATTTCATAACCCTGTTTAGAGTATTTAAGGTAGATGTAGGAAAGAACGGTTACAACAGCTACAACGATTATATTGAGAAGGAACTGTTTTCCACCGATAACGGGCAGTCCATACTGCGGCATAGTCTGCAAAACGCCTGAACCATTCTTTGCAAAAACCTTGAGGAACCACGCTACAATCTGAATCGCAACATAGTTCATCATAAGGGTAAAGAGGGTCTCATTCGTGTTCCACAGAGCCTTAAATATAGCGGGGATGACCGCCCAAATAATACCTGCCGCAATACTTGCGATTATCATAACGATAATAAGCAAAGGCAGGGGCATTTTGTCACCCAAAAAGAGCATTACCGATATTGTTGCAAGTCCTCCAACAAGAACCTGTCCTTCTGCACCGCAGTTCCAGAATCGCATTTTAAATGCAGGAGTTACGGCAAGTGAAATGCAAAGAAGAATTGCAATATCTTGCAAAGTGTTCCAGATTCTGCGTTCGGTTCCGAAAACACCCTTGAACATTTCAACATAAATCTGAACAGGGTTTTTATCCGAAAGAAGGGTTATAAGAACACCCGAAACAATGAGAGCTGCAAGTATGGCAAGCGCTCTGACCAAAACGCCAAAATACCACTTTACAGAAGCAGGGTCACGCTTTGCAATATGGAAAAGAGGGGTCTTTATACTGTTTTTAGCCATTTATGCCTCTCCTTTCATATCAGTGTCCTCGTCTATCGAGGTTGATTTTACCATAAGCATACCGATTTCGTCCTTCTTGGCGGTTCTTCCATCGACAACACCAGTTACCTTGCCCGAATTTATTACTAAAATACGGTCACAGAGGTCCATAAGCACGTCAAGGTCCTCACCAACGAATATTACGGCAACGCCTCTCTCCTTCTGTTCGTTAAGGAGATTATAAATTGTATAAGATGCGTTAACATCGAGTCCGCGGACAGGGTATGCCGCCATAAGAACGCTTGGAGCAGCAGCGATTTCACGTCCTACAAGCACCTTCTGAACATTACCGCCCGAAAGCTGACGCACAGGGGTGGTAGCACCGGGGGTTGAAACGTGAAGATCACGAATTATTCTCTCAGCAAGGTCTTTCGGACCCTTTCTCTCAACAAATGCCGACTTGCCCTTGGTGTAGCTTCTCAGCATCATATTGTCGATTATATCCATATTTCCGACAAGTCCCATTCCGAGACGGTCCTCAGGAACGAAGGAAAGTCTGACACCAAGGTCGCGAATCTGAATAGGTGTCTTATCTCGGAGATTTTCGTGAACTTCGGTTTTAGGATCGATATATGTTATCTCGCCCTCGGTAAGTTTATGAAGTCCCGCGATAGATTCAAGAAGCTCTCTCTGACCGCTTCCCGCAATACCCGCAATACCTAAAATCTCACCCGATTTTGCCGTAAACGAAACATCGTCAAGAACCTTTCTGCCCTCGTCATTTGTGCTTGAAACATTCTTAACAACAAGTCTGTCAACGGGGTTATTCGGCTCACTGCGGTTGATGTTAAGGCTGATTTTTTCACCCATCATCATTTCAGTAAGCTCCGACTCATTTGTCTCAGAGGTGTTTACCGTTGAGACATGCTCGCCCTTGCGTAAAACAGCAACTCGGTCGGACAGGCTTAGTACCTCGTGCATCTTGTGAGTAATAATTATGATTGATTTTCCGTCCTCACGCATACGACGAAGAACCGCAAAAAGTTTTTCGGTTTCCTGAGGTGTGAGCACGGCTGTAGGCTCGTCCAATATGAGGATGTCTGCACCTCTGTAAAGCACCTTTATAATCTCAACTGTCTGTTTCTCAGAAACCGACATGTCGTGAACCTTTTTATTCGGATCGATTATAAAGCCGTAACGCTGAGTTATCTCAATGACCTTTTTCTGAACCTCAGAAAGCTTGTACTTCTTGCCCTCATCAGTACCGAGCGCAATATTTTCAGTAGCAGAAAATACATTAACAAGCTTAAAGTGCTGATGTATCATTCCGATTTTGTACCCGAAAGCATCCTTAGGCGAACGGATAACAACCTCTTCGCCATCGACAAAAATTTGTCCTTCATCAGGGAAGTAAATTCCTGCAACCATGTTCATAAGGGTGGTTTTTCCGCTTCCGTTTTCACCGAGAATGGCGAGGATTTCGCCTTCACGTACATCAAGGTCACAGTTGCGGTTCGCAACTACGCTTCCGAATGTTTTTGTAATGCCTCGGCATTCGAGTTTAACTTTATTTGCCAATGAGTGCACCTCCGAATATCTGGATTTGTCTCCGATAAAAACGAAAATATTTTCATTCTTATCGCAGATAAAACCTAGTGTTAAAAATTAGGTAAAGGCGGAGCCGTCAGACTCCGCCTAAACTGCGATTATAAAACTTGATTAGAACTTCTCGTTGAGGAGAGTAATTCCATCGATACGAAGATCGAAGTAAGGAGCAGAACGGAACTTAGACTCCTTGAAGATGCCGTTTTCTACAACAACGGTATCAGCAGCAAAAGCCTCGTCTGTATCAACGTCTGCCTTATGGTCAGCAGCAACAGCTGCGTTACCAACGGTGAAATTCTTGGTATCGAATACGTTAACAGTACCATCTACGATGCCCTTCTTAACTTCTTCGATCTTAGCAGCGGTGCCTGCAGCAGCAGCGGTCTCGTTGATCTCGGTAAGAACTACAGAGCCTTCCTTGATACCGCCGGTCCAGTCATCAGCGATAGCTTCGCACTTCTGAACGCACTCGATCATGTACTTGTAGTAAGGAGCCCAGTTGATTCTGGAAGAAACGATGAAGGTGTTGGGGCAAGCGTCCTTAGTGCTTCCGTTGTAGGAAACGTTGGGAACCTTTGCAGCCTCACAAGCAGAGGGAGCACCCATAGAGTCAGCGTGCTGAGAAATGAGTACGCAGCCCTTAGCAATGAGAGCTTCAGCAGCGTTCTTCTCTTCAACAGCATCGTACCAAGAACCTGTGAACTGAACGTCCATTGTAACCTCAGGAACGATAGACTTTGCCCCGAGGTAGAAAGAGGGGTAACCTGTAATAACTTCTGCATAAGTGAAAGGACCAACATAGCCCATCTTGGGAACTATTGTGCTGTCAGCAGCCATCATCTCTTTGAGCTTGAGACCTGCAGCAACACCTGCGAGGTAACGACCTTCATAGATAGAAGCAAACGCATTGTGGTAGTTGGGGAGTTTCTCAGTGTGAGCCTTAGTACCTGTAGCATGGCAGAACTCTACATCCTTGAATTCCTTAGCAGCCTTGATCATGAAATCTTCATGGCCGAAGGAGTTAGCAAAGATAACGTTGCAGCCCTGGTCAACAAGGTCAGCAGCAGCCTGATAACACTCATCGCCCTCAGGAACGTTGGTCTTTACGATAACCTGGCTATCCTTGAGTCCGAGAGCCTTTTTAACTTCATCAACACCGTTAAGGAAGTTAAGGTCGTAGGTGGACTTTTCGTCATGGAGACAGATGAAGCCTACCTTGATTTCTGCAGCAGCTTGTTCAGAAGAAGTGTTGTCAGCGTTTCCGCCGCAAGCAGCGAGTGTGACAAGCATGAGCACTGCAAGAACTAATGCGAGTAACTTTTTCATTTTTGTTTTCCTCCTCAAAAGAGTTTTAAAATTAGGATGCTCGGGAAACCCGATGCAATATCCGCTATTATTATATTGCATCTTTCGTCATTTTTCAATAGAAAGTTGCTAAAAAAATAAAATTTTGGGTTTGATTTATATATTGATATTTTTATAATTAGCATATATAATAAAAATATATATGCATTTTTATACCGGGAGGAACAATAATGGATTGTAAACAGTTTTGGAACAACCTTTCATCAAAGCGTATCGCAATGTGCGGTATCGGAATCAGCAACACTCCTTTAATACTTAACTTCTTGGAAAAGGGCGCTACAGTTTATGCCTGCGACCGAAGAAGCCGCGAGCAGATTGGTGAACTTGCCGATAAAATAGAATCCGCGGGAGCAGAGCTCAGACTCGGAAGCGGTTATCTCGACAATCTCGAGGTTGATATTATCTTCCGAACGCCCGGTATGAGTTTTTATCTTCCCGAGCTTTCTGCAGCTCGTAAAAAAGGTATTGCCGTAACGAGTGAGATGGAGGTCTTTTTCGACCTTTGTCCTGCAACTATCTTTGCCGTAACGGGTTCTGACGGAAAAACTACCACAACCACCCTTATTGCCGAAATGCTCAAAAAGCAGGGCAAGACAGTTCACATCGGAGGAAATATCGGAAATCCGCTTCTTCCCGAAATTGATAATATAAAGCCTGAAGACTTTGTTGTTGTAGAGCTTTCTTCTTTCCAGCTTATCTCTATGAGAAAAAGTCCAGATGTTGCGGTTATGACAAATGTTGCCCCGAATCATCTTGACGTTCATAAGGATATGGACGAATATGTTGAAGCGAAGAAAAATGTTATTCTGCATCAGAATGCATTTTCGCGCACAGTACTTAACTATGATAACGAAATAACAAACGGTTTCCGTGACATCGTCCGCGGTCAGTCTCTCGGTTTCAGTATGGAACGCCGGGTTAAAAACGGAGCCTGGCTTGCTCCCGACGGCACCCTTCATATGTCTTACAGAGGTATCGATGCTCCGATTATGCACCGTGACGATATTACTATACTCGGCGACCACAACGTTGCAAACTACCTTGCCGCTATTTCTGCTGTTTGGGGATACGTCAGCGCAGAAAATATCCGTAAGGTTGCAAAAGAATTTGCAGGGGTTGAACACCGAATTGAATTTGTAAGAGAACTCGACGGTGTAAAATATTACAACGACTCTATCGCATCAAGTCCGACAAGAACTATCGCAGGACTTAAAGCCTTCAATAAACCTGTTATTCTCCTTGCAGGCGGTTATGACAAACATATCCCGTTTGAGCCTATGGCACCTTATGTCTGCGAAAAGGTAAAGACTCTCATTCTCTGCGGTCCCACAGCTGATGCTATTGAAAACGCTGTTATCGAGTGTGAGGACTTCGTTGAGGGCAAGCCCGAAATTATCAAAACGAACGACCTCGGCGAATCTATCGAAATCGCAAGACAGATTGCAAAGTCGGGAGATATAGTAACCCTTTCTCCTGCCTGCGCTTCTTTCGATGCTTTCCCGAACTTCGCAGCACGTGGTAAATTCTTTAAAGAAAAGGTTAATGCATTTTAATGGATATTAAAAAACTTTTAGCCGAGCTCTCCGATTCTGTCGGTATCGGCAATATCAATTCCGCTTCGCTTATCGCAAAACGCGAGCTTTCTAAATACGCCGAAGTTTCCGATTTCGGAAGTATCGGTGTTATAGGAAAAATAAATAAGGGTGCCGACCACACTCTGCTTCTCGATGCTCATATCGATGAAGTCGGTTTTGTTGTAACAAATGTTTTTGAGGACGGCTTTGTAAAAGTTGCCAATGTCGGCGGAATCGACCCGCGCATACTCCCCGCTTCCCGCGTTATAATCCACGGCAAAGAGGATGTTACGGCAGTATTCACATCTACACCGCCACACCTTGCAAAGAGTGAGACAGATGTTGTAACCATCGATGATATTATGCTCGATACAGGACTCGGAAAATCTGCAGCCGATATTATTTCTGTTGGAGATTTTGCAACTTTCGATTCTTCTTTTGCAAATCTTCAAGGCAGTCGTGTTACAGGCAAATCCTTTGATGACCGCGCCGCAGTAGTTTGCCTTATCGAAGTTGCATCAAGAATATATGATAAAGATATTCCGTATAACGTTATCATCTCTCTTTCCGAACAGGAAGAACTCGGAACAAGAGGTGCTGTTACCTCGGCATTCGCAAACGAATGTGACGAAGCTATCGCGATTGACGTAAGTTTCGGAAATCAGCCCTCTGTTTCTGCTGAGGAAAGCGGAAAACTCGGTGAGGGTGTTATGATTGGCATTTCTCCCATTCTTAAAAAGTGCATGACCGACCGACTGACTTCGCTTGCAAAGGAAAACAATATTCCCCATCAGTTTGAGGTTATGGGCGGTAAAACGGGTACCGACGCCGATGTTATCTCGGTTTCAAAAAGCGGTATTCCCTCTGCTCTGCTTTCAATTCCTCTTCGCAATATGCACACTCCGATTGAGGTTGTTGATACACGCGACCTTATGAGTGTGGCTGACCTTCTCGAAAAATATATTCTTGGAGGTGGCGAGCATGCTTAAAACACTCGAAAAGCTGTGTTCACTTTCTGCCGTTTCGGGCAGAGAAGTTACCGTTGCCGACTTTATCGTTAATGAAATCGGAAATTTTGCCGAATGTAAAAAAGACCAAAACGGCAATTTGATTTGTTTTAAAAAGGGCAAAAAAACAACTGCCAAAAAAGTTATGATTGATGCCCATATGGATGAAATCGGTCTTATTGCAACCTATATAAACTCTGACGGGTTCATTAAATTCTCGACAGTCGGAGGAATTTCTCCTGCTGTAATGAGCGGCAGACGAGTCGTTTTCGAAAACGGAACTGTCGGAGTTATCTCATCGAAGCCCGTTCATCTCGCATCGGCTGAAGAAAAGAAAAAATATGCCGAAACACAAAATCTTTATATCGATATCGGAGCCGCTTCAAAGGAAGAAGCCGAAAGCCTTGTTTCTCTCGGCGACACCGCCGTTATGACGGGAGATTTTGTTCTTAGAAACGGTACGGTTATATCTCGCGCGCTCGATGACCGTGTCGGAGTTGCCGTGCTTATAAACCTTTTAAAGGAAGAGTCCGAATTCGACTTTTACGCGACCTTTACAGTTCAGGAAGAGGTCGGTTGCAGAGGTGCTAAAACCGCCGCATATACTGTTGCCCCCGACGGCGCGATAGTCCTTGAGGCTACTACCGCTGCCGACCTTCACGGAGTCGCAGAAGAATCACAGGTTTGCAAACTCGGTTTTGGTCCTGCCGTTTCCTTTATGGACCGCTCGACCCTTTACGATAAGAATCTCTATGATACCGCAATAAACAGCGGTGTAAAATGCCAGCCCAAAGCTGCAGTCGCAGGTGGAAACAATTCAGGCGCTGTCCATCTTACACGCGGTGGTGTTCCGACCATTGCCATTTCGGTTCCTTGCCGATACATTCATTCTCCCTCTTCGGTTTGTTCTGCCGACGACATCGAGGGAATGTATACCCTCGCAAAATATATGCTCTCTAAAATGGCATCGGGAGAGGTTTTATGATAGAAAAAATCACCCATCTTCCCGAAATTAAGGATAAAAAAATGTCTCTTGCAAAAATCTACTGTCAATACCGCGCTTTTAAAGACTCGGTGCTCGAAAACAGTTTTTATTTGCAAGAAACAGAGGGGAATATTACCGCACTTATATCGACCGACGGCGGAAGTATGAACATTTATTGTAACAATCCCGACTATTCCGAGCTGTCACAGTTTATATCGGTGCTTCGTCCGTCAGTTATTTTTACCGAGCATGAAAATGCCGAACCGCTCGGTCTCAGATGCGACCGCGTTCGCAATATGCTTTATATCAAAACAGAAAAAACTGCCGATTTTAGCATAGATTTCACACTTCGCGAGCTTTATGATACTCTTGATTTCGGAAGTGATGTTGATATTCATCTTCCCTGCTTTGAAGTTTTTGCGCCCGATGTTTCACACCGTCTCCGACACGGCAGTGCAGTTGCTGTTGTAAAAAACGAGGGTGCTGCGCTCTGCTTTACATACGACGGCGGCGCTGCTATGACGGGAATTGCCCTTTCTCCCGTATCTCGCGGAAAAGGACTCGGAAAAACCCTTCTTAGCGAACTTCTTTCGCTTACTGACGGCGACTTCTTCGTTGCCGCAAATGATATAAATAAACAATTTTATCTGAGAAACGGATTTGAGCTTTCGGGTTCGGTTTGTTTTTGCAGTCTGGAGTAAAATATGAAAGAATTTTTCAAAATTGACGATTCACTTTTAGAACTTGATAAAAAAGCGCTCGATATGTGCCGTCCCGTTTTTGACAGAATCGACGAGATTTCAAGACACAATCAGCACAAGGTACTTGCCGCTTTTATCAATAATGGCGTTAGCGAGACTCATCTCGGAATTTCTACCGGATACGGCTACGGAGACGTGGGCAGAGACAAGCTCGAGCAGGTTTTTGCCGAGGCTGTCGGCGCAGAAGATTCTCTTATCCGTCACAATTTTGTTTCGGGAACACATACTCTGACAGTTATGCTTTTCGGTGTTCTTCGTCCGGGAGATAAAATGCTGTCTCTCACAGGCAAACCCTACGACACCCTTATCGGCGTTCTCGGTATTGACGGAAAAAGCGAAGGCTCTCTTGCCGATTATAACATCGGCTACAATCAGGTTGAGCTTGATAAGAATGGCGAGCCCGATATTGAAGCTATAAAGGCTGAACTCAAACGCAATCACTACAAGGTGGCTTACATTCAGCGCTCACGCGGATATTCTCTTCGTCCGTCACTCACAGTCGAAAAAATCGGTGAGCTTTGCCGCGCTGTAAAAGAAGTTTCCCCCGATTCGCTGATTTTAGTTGATAACTGCTATGGCGAGTATGTTGAAAAGACAGAGCCTCTTTCAGTCGGTGCAGACCTAATAGCCGGTTCTCTTATCAAAAATCCGGGTGGAGGAATCGCCCCCACAGGCGGTTACATAGCAGGAAGGCGCGACCTTGTTGAGCTTTGCGGCTACCGTCTTACCGCTCCCGGTGTCGGACGTGAGGTTGGTGCTTCGCTCGGACACAACCGCGAGCTTTATATGGGCCTTTTTGCCGCTCCTCATACAGTTGGCGAGGCTCTGAAAGCCGCAGTCTATGCCGCCGCTCTCTTTAACCTTCTCGGTTATGAGGCAACACCTGCTTTTGACGCAGAAAGAGCAGATATTATTGAAAGTGTGCTTCTTCGCACACCCGAAGCTCTCGTTGCATTCTGTCAGGGTATGCAAAAGGGTGCTCCCGTTGATTCTTTCGTTGTGCCTGAAGCTTGGGATATGCCGGGCTATGATGATAAGGTAATTATGGCTGCAGGCGCATTCACACTCGGAGCATCTATCGAGCTTTCTGCCGACGCTCCGCTCAGAGAACCCTTTGCCGCGTGGCTTCAGGGCGGTCTTAATTTCGCATCTGCCGAAGCCGGTATTTTACTTGCGGCTCAAAGCATGCTCGATAAAGGAATATTAAATCAGGAGATGATATAATGGATATAATTTCTCCCCACAAAGCGCTTTCTCTTCTCGCTCTGCCCGCAGGGTTCATTTTTGCATATCCTTTTGAGATTTCCTCTGATTCTATGAAGGTCGGGTACAAAATGGTCTCATTTGATACCGGCAAGATTTCCAATGTTACGGGAAATGTTTATACCCTCACAAAATTCGGAGCCGAATATAAGCATTTTAAAAACGATATTAAAAACTTTATAACCTGTCTTTCTGCTGTTTTTGATGATGGCCGTGTATTTGTTGTTGAAAAGGATGGCTCTGCTGCTCTGTATGACCCATCAGGCTTAAAGGTTTTTGACGGAAAGCTTTTATACAGAGGTATGGCACCAAGCGCTATCGCGGCATCCGGCGATACCCTTTGGGCGGCTTACGCTGAAATAAACACCCTCGTTAAATATAACGCAAACTCTATGAGAGAGGAACTGCGAATCGGCGGAAGTTCTTCTCCTTTTGTGAACCCTACCGCAATCTTCCCTGCAGGTTCTAAGCTTTTCGTATGCAACAGCGAGACAAACGATATTTGGAAAATCGATACAACCAATTACAAGACCGAGCTTTACTATGAATTTGAAGAACCGCTTCTTGACTATAAATTCATAGACAAGTATGAAATAGTCTGTCTTGAATCGGGAATATATCTTTTATAATTCAAAAAACCAACACAAATTATATTAAAGAAATATATAAATATATAATTAATTAAAAGACCCTCGTTTCTCACTCACAAGATAACGAAGGTCTTTATTTTATAATTTTTCAATTTGTTCAGACAACCACTTTTCGATTACCTTAGCAGTTTTTTCTAAACAACCGGGTTCATAAGGCGGTGTCATTCCTGCATCACGGACCAAAGCGTCAAAGGTTTTTGTTCCCGCTCCGTCTACAAAACGAAGATATTTTGCAAAAGCCTTTTCTCTGTTTTCAAGAGACTCGGCAAAAAAGCTGAATGCAACCGTCTGCGCCATACAGTAATCGATATAGTAAAGCGGATAGAGATAAATATGAAGTTGACGTTGCCAACCGCCACCGCGAGAATAAAAAGGCAGGTCACTGACATCAAGGTGCGGTCTGTACTTCTCTTCAAGACTGAGCCAAACCTTGTTTCTCTCCTCGGGTGTCAGATTCTCGTTTTCATACATAATGTGCTGAAATTCATCGACCATACATCCGTAAGGAATAAAATTAAGAGCATCAGCGGCATGTATATATTCATATTTGGGTGTTTCTTCATCGAAAAACTTGTCGTGCCACGGAGCCGTCAGAAACTCCATTGTCATCGAATGAACCTCGCAGGCTTCAATTGTCGGCGAATAATATGACGGAAGAATATCCTGTCTCATAGCCCTGTAAAAAGCAAACGCGTGACCTGCTTCGTGGGTCAGAACGTCGACATCTCCTGCCGTACCGTTGAAATTCGAGAAAATAAATGGCGCTTTATATTCCATTATCTCGGTACAATATCCACCCGGTGCCTTGCCCTCTTTTGATAAGAGGTCATAAAGCTCGTTCTCGCTCATAAAATCAATAAATTCCGCCGTCTCAGGACTCATTTCGCGATACATTTCGATTCCTGCACTAAGAATCCCGTCGGAATCGGGATGAGGCTTCACATTACCCTCTTTAAACATTATATCGTTATCGTAAAGATGCAGAGAGTCTACCCCGATACGCTTTTTCTGTTCTTCACGAAGAGCGGATACTATCGGTACGATGTATTTCTTTATTTCATCGCGGAAAGCGGCAACCTCGCGCTTGCCGTAACAGTTTCTTCCGAGTCGGTCGTAGCCGAGCTGAATATAGTTTTCGTATCCGAGAATTCTTGCCTGTTCATTTCGGTTTTTGTTGAGTTTATCATAAAGAGAATCGAACTCTTCGCGGTGGCTATCGAAAAACTCGGCATCCTTTAAAAAGGCCTTTTTTCTGATTTCTCTGTCAGCCGACTGCTTATGAGGACCGAGCTGTGTCAGAGGAATCTTTTCCCCATCCCACTCAACAAGCGCCGATGCGTAAAGCTTTTGATACTCCGACTGAAGCCTGTTTTCTTCAGCCGACAGCTCGATTATTTCCGAAGAGAACGAGCGCACCGATATTTCGGTATTTATAAATAAAAGCTCTCCGAACTCTGCCTCTAATTCCTTGCGGAACTTTGAATCCAGCAAGGAGCGGTTAATTTTATTTAAAAGGTCGGAAACGATAGGTCCGTTTTCATCGAAAAAGTTGTTTTCGGCTTCGTAAAACTCATCCTTCGTATTAACCGTGTGACGGATGTAACAAAGAGAGCCCATCGAAGAATATTCCATATTCAGTTTTTCGGCTTTTTTATATTCTTTTGCAGCATCACTTGCTGTTTTTGCGTTAATTATCCCCTCGTTTACCAAAGACAGCTCTGCTCTCAGTCTTTCGAGGTCGGGACGAACATATTTCATATCGGAAAATTTCATAAAGTAAACACCTCTTATTTAATGATACTATCTTATCACTATTAGATATTATTTTCAAGTTTTGACAAATATATTATTTTGTGCTAGAATTAAAGTCCAGTCGGTCAGACGGCTGCGAGCTTTAAGGCTTGAGGAAAGTCCGGGCACCATAGGGCAGGATAACGGCTAACGGCCGCCGAGGGTGACCTTAGGGATAGTGCAACAGAGATATACCGCCGAATTTTCGGTAAGGGTGGAAAGGCGAGGTAAGAGCTCACCACGCGAACGGAGACGTCTCGCGTCTGTAAACCCTATCCGGTGCAACGCTGACAGAAACGATACATCTGCCCGATGTGTTTCGACAAGCGGCTTGAGCTTATAGGCAACTATAAGTCGAGATAGATAGTCGTCCACGACAGAACCCGGCTTATCGACCGAGTGGATGCCCCGATGTTGCCTTGGCAATATTCGGGGCGCATTATTCTATAAATAAGGTGTGTGTCAGATGCAAATTCTAGTTCCCGATTATTATAATGAATTCAGATGCATCGCCGATAAATGCAGGCACAACTGCTGTATCGGTTGGGAAATTGATATTGATGAAGACACCCTCGCCCTCTATGACGGTATCGGCGGCAAAATGGGAGAAAGACTCAAAAACGGGATAGACCGCTCCGATATTCCCCACTTTGTATTAGATGGCGAGCGTTGTCCTTTTCTGAACGAAAACGGACTTTGCGATATTATAACCGAACTTGGAGACGGCGCGCTTTGCGACATCTGTGCCGACCACCCGAGATACAGAAACTATTTTTCCGACCGTCTTGAAATGGGGCTCGGACTCTGTTGCGAAGAGGCGACAAGACTCATTCTTTCAAATACCGATAAGGTGAAACTTATCGATATTGACACATCCGAGGCTGTAACAACCTACCCCGAAAGAGAAAAAGTGCTCTCGATTTTGCAAGACAGAGCTCTGCCTTTTTCCGAAAGGCTTGACTCTATTAAAAATTTTGAAGACAAAGATTATTCCGCTCTGTTTTATTCTCTTGAAAGGCTTGACACCCAGTGGGAAAAATACATCGGACTTTTAAATGCCGAATCCGACACAACCCTTTTTGAATGGGATATCATTTTCGAACAGCTTGCGGTGTATTTTGTCCTGAGACATTCCTTGGAAGACTTAAATGACGGCATTTTGTTCTCTGCCTTTTCGGTTTACATAATCAGGAAAATCTGCTCAGTGCTAAAAGCCAAAAATGGTTTGCTCGCTTTTTCCGAGATAGCCGAAATCTGCCGAATGTACTCTGCTGAAATCGAGTATTCGGATGAGAATATTGAAACCATACTAAAATCAATAAAAGGCGGTTAATCAACCGCCTTTTTTATTTTTTAAAAAATTCACTAACCC
>JAZONJ010000119.1:0-2392 GCA_045654425.1 Acutalibacteraceae bacterium | reverse complement strand
CCTCTGAATGGCGCGGTATGTGAATCTTTATTTATTTCCACATCGTGAAGATGGAGAGTTTTAATTCTGTCGCCAAGAAGAATAAGCGAGCGAATAGGGTCAACCGAGCAGATTACCGAGTGTCCGACATCAAAGCAAAATCCGAAACGCTCCTCCCCTGCCATTTCGTTGAGAGCGTCGATATATTCAGCCGCTTCAATCATATTTCCGCAGGCAGATGCGATTATCTTACCGTTACACATTCCCCACATATTCTCAAGACAGCAAATAACATCGTACTTCTTGAGGGTATCTATAAGGGCGGAATACATCGCCATATTGTCAGCCTTTTCCATATCCCATGTATAATCGAGGTTATATCCCTTACACATCGGATGAATAACAATATATTTTGAACCCATTAAAGCGGTCAGCTCAATCTGTTTCTTTAAAAGGTCGAGAAGATAATCATTACGCTCTTTATCGCCCATTGCTATAAGACTGGAAAAATGAGCGTGGGTCTGACCTACGGCAAGCCCGTTTGCTTTAAGTATATCGGAAATTTCCTTAAAATATGCGAGATATTCATCTCTCGGACGGTCGAGAAGTTCGAATCGACCTCCGCCAAGGACAGAACCCTGAGGAAAAAGTCCGTCAAAATTATAATCTACGGCATCAAAGCCGGCTGCTTTAAATATGGGAGCATACTCTTTTGTAAGTTCCGCAGTTTTCATAAGGGTTGAAGTCTGACTGCTTAATAACATATTTATTCCTCCTGACTGGATGATGTGGGCATCATCCCCTACGTATCATTAAAAGGTTTGAAAATCTCCAAGATAATGATAAAACTTTACGAAATTATTGTCAACAGTAAATATCTACTATGTATACAAAAATTTCATGTTCGTTTTTTTCATAATTATTGAAAATTTTGATTTACATTTGGGTGTTTTTTTGGTATACTACTAACGTAAATTTTTTAAGTGGCATTTTTATGCCCAAGGAGTGTTAAAAATGAGCCGTTTATATGGCACAGTTTCACGCGGTGTTCGTGCACCTATGATTCGTGAGGGCGATGACCTCGCAGGAATCGTTACCGAGGCTATTTTAGACGCCGCAAAGAGCGAAAACGTCGCTATCCGCGACCGCGACATTGTTGCTATGACCGAGTCTATCGTTGCTCGCGCTCAGGGTAACTACGCATCTGTAAATGATATTGCAGAGGATGTAAAAGCAAAGTTTGGCGGAGAAACCGTCGGTGTTATTTTCCCGATTCTTTCCCGTAACCGTTTTTCAATCTGTCTTCGCGGTATCGCAATGGGTTGCAAAAAGGTTGTGCTTATGCTTTCCTACCCCTCTGACGAGGTTGGAAATCATCTTATTTCTATCGACGCTATGGATGAAAAGGGAGTTGACCCCTACAAGGATGTTCTTACCCTTTCTAAATACCGTGAACTTTTCGGTTATGAAAAGCACAGATTCACAGGCGATGACTATGTTGAGTATTACGAGTCCTTAATCCGTGAAGCCGGCGCAGATTGCGAGATTATCTTCGCAAACGACCCGAGAGCTATTCTCCCCTTCACAAAGAACGTTCTTTACTGCGATATTCACACACGCTTCAGAACAAGACGTCTTCTCGAAAAGGCAGGCGCAGAAAAGGTATTTGGCTTTGACCAGATTCTTTCTACACCCATTAACGGCAGCGGATATAACGAAAAATATGGTCTTCTCGGTTCCAACAAGGCTACCGAAGAAACCGTTAAGCTCTTCCCCCGTGACTGTCAGCCTTTAGTTGAGGACATTCAGAAGAGACTTTTCGATGCTACCGGAAAAACTCTCGAAGTTATGGTATACGGCGACGGCGCTTTCAAGGATCCTGTCGGAAAGATTTGGGAGCTTGCTGACCCCGTTGTTTCCCCCGCTTATACAAAGGGACTTGAGGGTACACCGAACGAGCTCAAGCTCAAGTACCTTGCCGATAACGATTTTGCCGACCTTTCGGGCGAGGCTCTCAAAGAGGCTATCAAGGAACGTATCATAGAAAAGGATGCTGACCTTGTAGGTAATATGGCAAGTGAGGGTACAACTCCCCGTCAGCTTACCGACCTTATCGGTTCTCTCTGCGACTTAACATCAGGTTCCGGAGATAAAGGAACTCCGATTGTATTTATTCAGGGTTACTTCGATAACTATACTAACGATTAAGCAAAAGCAATTCGAAGAGGCACACTTTATGGAGTGTGCCTCTTTTATATTCGCCTTTCGGCGAGTTATATTGTCCTTCTGACAGTTTAAGTAACAAATATAATGATTAGTATTATTTTAAAGTATGTAACCTACTATGACACTTATCTTGCGAAAGTGTCTTTTTTATTATAAAAAAATTGGGAGAAACTTCTTTACGGAGTTT
>JAZONJ010000118.1:0-1525 GCA_045654425.1 Acutalibacteraceae bacterium | reverse complement strand
TTTTTAGTGCGTGCAATGTGCTTTTTCATAAGTTCTACAGATTTGTAGCCTGCAGTAATATCAACGCCTGCAGCAGCGTAGCTATCAGATTTAGATTTGTTATGCATAGTTCATTTATCCTTTCAGCGTAATTAACTGTGTTTTCTACTCTTTGCCATTCCAGCAATAAGTACAGAGATTTTCAGGAGGTATACCGATTGCATCAATAATTCCCTTTAAAGACTGGAATTCGAGAGAAGCAAAATGAAGTTCTTTACAAATATTCTCTCTGAGTTTCTTGCCTCTTTCGGTATCGGGGTCACTATACTCATCAATATACTTAAACCCTTCACTGCCCTCAAGCTCAAATATAGTTCTTCGGGCTATTAACTCCATATCGTTTGTAGCTCTTGTAAAATTAAGGTATTTACAACCGAACATAATCGGAGGACAAGCCGAGCGTATGTGAACGCTCTTTGCTCCGTTATCATAAAGAAAATCAACCGTTTCTTTAAGCTGCGTTCCGCGAACTATTGAATCATCAACAAAAAGAAGATTTTTATCCTGTATCAGCTCGTGAACAGGAATCTGCTTCATCCTTGCAACCTTATTTCTTTCTTTTTGATTAGTCGGAGTAAAACTTCTAGACCAGGTAGGTGTATATTTAATAAACGCTCTGGCAAACTGAACACCGCTTGTGTGAGCGTATCCGATTGCATGAGGAGTGCCCGAATCGGGAACTCCGCCCACATAATCAATAGTTCCTGCAAGCCCGCTTTCCAAGTCGCGTTTGGCCATAATATTACCGTTGCGATAACGCATTACCTCAACATTTACTCCCTCATAGGTAGAGGTAGAATACCCGTAATAGCTCCAAAGGAAAGCGCATATTTTCATCTTTTCACCGGGTGCGGCCAGCTCTATCATACGATCTGCCTGAATCTCGATTATCTCGCCGGGACCAAGCTCCTTTATCATATCGTAGCCAAGCTTTGTAAAAGCAAAGGGTTCGAAAGAAACACAATGTCCATCTTCCCTTTTGCCAACACTTATCGGAATTCGTCCGAGTTTATCTCTTGCTGCGATTATGCTTCCGTTATCACGAAGAATAAGTATTGATGCGGTACCTTCAATTTCATTCTGTGCGAATTTAATACCCTCACAAATATTACATTTCTGATTAATAAGCGCTCCGACAAGTTCAGTTGAATTTACCTTGCCGCCTGTCATAACACCGAAGTGTCCGCCGTTGGTGATAAGGTGCTTTTCAATTATCTCTTCTTGGTTATTTACACGTCCTACAACGCATATTGCATATGTACCAACGCTTGAGCGAATGAGAAGGGGCTGGGGGTCTGTATCACTGATACAACCAATTGCCGAATTCCCTTTCATCTCTTCAAAAATTTTATCAAATTTTGTTCTAAAAGGAGAGTTTTCAATATTATGAATATCTCTTTGAAGTCCGATCTCTTTGTCATATGCCGCCATACCACCTCGTTTTGTACCGAGGTGAGAATGATAGTCGGTGCCGAAAAAGACATCG
>JAZONJ010000117.1:0-5974 GCA_045654425.1 Acutalibacteraceae bacterium | reverse complement strand
CGGTCTTCGCGAAATGATTGAAAAAAGAGAATACCATAATTACGGAAGAGAATATTTCAAAACGGTATTTGATTACCTTGAGTCTATGGAGGAAACGGTTTGAGTTTGAATGTTGAGGGTAGAAAGTGTGTCGTTTGCCACACCTACCTATTTGAAGATGACGATGTTGTGTTTTGCCCCGAATGCGGAGCGCCACCCCACAGAGATTGTTATCATGCGATAGGAAAATGCGGTCTTTCAGAGCTTCACGGAACAGCGGACGAATACAAATTTGTTCCCGTAGAAGAAAATGATATAGCCGCAAAAAAGACAGAAGAAGCCGAGAAAACAAGGAAGTGCCCCGTTTGTAACCAAGAGGTAGACCTTGATGCGAAATTCTGTCCTTACTGTAGCGCCCGACTTGGCGGAGTAGAGATTCAGAGCCATATGCTTGGCTTCAGCTTCTTTAATCCCGATGAGGAAATTGACGAATCGGTTACGGCAAAGGAAGCGGCTCAGGTTATTACGGTTAACAGCGGAAGATATATAAGCCGTTTCAAGAGTATAAATGAAGGCAAAAAGTTTTCTTGGAACTGGGCGGCTTTTCTCGTTCCGCACGGTTGGTTTGCTTTCAGAAAAATGTATCTTATTTCAGCTTTGGTAACAGCACTTATGATTGGCGCAGCTCTTCTCGGGATACCGCTAATGGTAGCTCAGAATAATTCGGCAATAGCGTCATCTGCGGGAAACTATGCAGAAGCTATGAATAGTATGATCGAGATTATGATGAGTGCGGGTCCTGTGGCTATGATTTGCTCTTTGGCAGGCAGCGCCATCAATCTTATTGTCAGAATTATTTCGGCTCTTTTTGCCGACAGACTCTATAAAGAAAGGGTTGTTTCGGCTGTTGCAGAAATAAAGAAAGCCGACAACCGCGAAGAAATGCTTATAAAAAAAGGCGGAGTGAATATATTTGCTTTTGCTCTTGCTATAATGGCAGAAAGCCTGCTTGTTCAGATTATAGGTAGCTTTTTTATATAAAGGAGTAAACTTGTGAAAATTTGTGTCAGATGCGGCTCGCAAAATTCGAGCGATTATAAATTCTGTAAGTTTTGCGGCGCAGAACTTCCCTGTGTTGATCAGAAGGCAGAGAGACAGTATAAAAATGATTGTTATAATGATGATATAGATTTTTCTCCCGATTCGGAGAATATCACTATCCCCGAGATTGACCGTTTTGTCGGAAAAAACTATGAACAGATTACACCGAAATTTATAACTTTACAGCAAACCGGCAAAAAGTTTATGTGGTGTCTTCCTGCGTTTCTTTTTGGACTTTTCTTCGGTCTGCCCGGTGTTGCTATATGGTTTTTATACCGAAAAATGACAAAGCCTGCAGTTTTTATGCTTGGAGCTGCACTGGTTATGGAAGCCTTGAACATCTGCTTTGCATTCGATGTAATAAGTGAGCTTTACAGGGTTTTGTTTGATGGCTTTTTGCAGTATGGAAGCATGATGGAACAAAATCCCGAAGCGGCAACCGAATGGTTTATGAATTATTTGAATCAAATGACTGTTTGGGCAGATTCTATGGTTTCAAGTGCGACCTATCGGATTTTTGATTTTGTTAATACATATATATGTCAGATTGCGGCTCCCGTTGTTCTCAGTCTTCTCGGATGGAATCTTTATAAAAAGCATACGCTTAAAAAGATTTCAGAGATAAAGAGAACGAGCCAAAACAAAGAGCAGTATGTAATAAGACTTTCCCGTGAGGGCGGCACATCGGTCGGACGTGCGGTAGCGGGACTTGTGATTTATGTTGTTATCTGCTTTGCGATTTCGTTGATTCCGCTTATTGCTGCGCTGTTTAGTTTGTAATTATGAAAAAATACACAACGCTTCTTTTTGATAATGATAACACTCTGATGGATTTTTATGCCGCTGAAGAGCAGGCTATAAAAAACACCTGTCGTGCATTCGGGGTTGAGCCGAGTGACCGAAATGCAAAGCTTTATTCGGATATTAATGACAGCTTTTGGAAACGCTTTGAAAAGGGCGAAATTAAAAGAGAAGAAATTAAGGTTGGCAGATTCAAAGGTTTTGTAGAAGCTCTCGGTATAGATGTCGATTTCGAGAAGATGGCGCTATACTATTTTGAAGAGCTGTCGCTTGGCAATATGCTTCTCGACGGTGCTTTGGAATTGTGTGAAAGCCTGAACCGACATTTTAAAATGCACCTTATCACAAACGGGACCACATATATACAGAAAAAGCGTCTTTCCACTTCTCCGATAAGAGCCTTTTTTGACAAGGTTTTCATCTCGGAGGAAATGGGGGTTAAAAAACCCGATAAAGCCTTTTTTGATGCTGTTTTATCTGAAATCGACGAAAAAGATAAGGGTAAAATCTGTATTATTGGGGATAGTATGTCCTCGGATATTCTCGGCGGAATAAATGCGGGGATTGACACCTGTTTTTTTAATCGCACAGGAGAAAAGGGGATTTATACACCTACATATGAGGTAAAAAGCTTTGAGGAGATGAAAGAACTCTTTTATGAGCATATCGGATAAACTTACCCTGAAATACAAAAGAATAATCGCGGTAGTTTCGCTCCTTTTGGTAATAGGACTTATGGGCCTGATTTCTTATTTTGCGGTCTACCGTTTTTTCAGCGGTTCTGCCACAGCTAAGGATTTTGAAGAGTTTATTTCGGGTTACGGCTGGTGGGGAAGATTCGTTGCTTTCGGAATTCAGTTTTTACAGGTTTTCATAGCGCTTATCCCCGGCGAATTTGTTGAGGTCGGTCTTGGTCTTGCTTTTGGCGCGGTTGAGGGTACGATTATCTGTATGACGGGTGTGGCGCTTGCATCGTCTTTGGTCTTTCTTCTTGTGAAAAAGTGGGGAGTAAAGGTTGTAGAGCTTTTTATTGACAGAGAAAAAATCAATTCTCTGAGATTTATTAACAACGAGAAAAAACTGAGTTATACCGTTTTTATTCTTTTTTTGATACCCGGCACACCAAAAGACCTTCTGACCTATATAGTGCCGCTGACCCGAATGAATATGTCGGAGTTTATGATAATCTCAATGATTGCAAGAATACCGAGCATTGTTTCCTCGACAATCGGTGGAAATCTTTTCGGAGAGGGTAAATTTTTAGAAGGAATTATTCTTTTGCTCGTAACAGGACTTATAAGTCTTGCAGGATTGAAAATTTATGATATAATAGTAAGGAAATACCAGTTGAAAAATACTGAAAATAAAAAAGGAGTATAAGTTTATGAACCCTATCTTAGAACAGATTAGTAAAGTTGGTATCGTACCGGTAATCAAGCTCAACGACCCTTCAAAAGCAGTTCCTCTTGTAACTGCGCTTAAAAAGGGTGGAATTCCCGTTGCTGAGGTTACCTTCCGTGCTGCAGGCGCAGATGTTGCTATTGCAAATATTGCAAGAGAAATGCCCGACATCCTCGTTGGTGCAGGTACCGTTGTTACACTTGACCAGTGTAAAGCCGCTATTGCTGCAGGCGCAAAGTACATCATCTCTCCCGGTTTCGACCCCGAAATCGTTGGTTACTGCGTAGAGAACAATGTTCCGATTACCCCCGGCTGTACAAACCCCTCTGAAGGTTCCATCGCAACAAAGATGGGTCTTGAGGTTGTTAAGTTCTTCCCTGCAGAGGCTATGGGCGGACTGAAAGTATTAAAGGCTCTTGCCGGACCCTTCCCCAAGATGAGATTTATCCCCACCGGCGGAATCGGACCTGCAAATCTTAACGAGTATCTCGCTTTCCCGAAGATTATCGCTTGCGGCGGAAGCTGGATGGTTCCCGAAAAGATGGTTGACGCTGAGGATTGGGACGGAATCACCGCTCTTGCTCGTGAGGCTGTTCTCACAATGCTCGACATCAAGGTTAAGCACATTGGAATTAACTCGGCTGACGAGGCAGAGGCTAAGGGCACCGCTAATATCTTCTCGGCTATTATGGGCGCAGAGATTAAGGACGGCAATAAGTCAATCTTCGCAGGCAGCGAGATTGAGGTTATGAAGTTTATGGGTGTCGGCAAATGCGGACATATCGGTCTTGCTACAACAAGCGTTCCGAGAGCTATCCGTTACTTCGAGTCTCAGGGCTTTGAGTTTGATGAAACAAGCTTTACTTATGACGACAAGGGCGAGGTTAAGTTCGCTTACTTCAAAAATGAAATCGGCGGCTTCGGCGTACATCTTGTAACAAAATAATTTAAAATTATAAAAGCTCGGTCATTTACTGACCGAGCTTTATCTTTTTGCACAGACAAAACATCACCTAATTTATACTTTTTACAAACTTTTTGCGCAGATAATACAAATTTGTGACTCTATTTGCCATTTTCAAACGAAGCTTTTGCAATTATAATATAAAAAAAGGAGAAGCCGAGGCTTCTCCAAGTTATTAAATGTGTTTTCTGACGATTTCTTTCATCTTATCCCACTTCTGCTCCATATCAGCAACCAACTTAAACTGTGTATGTGTACGGTCAAGGTTGTGGTCGGGATATTTGGTCTTGAAGTAGGTGTCACCCTCAAGATAATCGGTAAGGAATCTCATTCCGCACTCGATAGTCATCATTTTAGCGCCCTCGGGTAAGAGCTCGATTTCGTCCTTTGTGAGAAGTCCGCCGCATCCTTTAAGGAAGCCTTCTGCATAAGACTCAAAGAGGTCGAGATCCATCCATACCTTAGATAAATCCTTTTCGTCCTCAGCGGCTGTAGAAGCGCCGAAGCGGATAGAATCGCCGAAATCGTTAACCGAGAAACCGGGCATTATGGTATCGAGGTCGATAACACAAAGAGCGCCTCTGGTCTCGCTGTCAAGCATAACGTTGTTGATTTTAGTATCGTTATGGGTAACTCTGAAGGGAATTTTTCCTGCCTTTTCTGCATCAAAAAGAACAGAATAGAATTTGGCTCTCTCGTTTACAAAACTTATTTCCTCCGCAACATCCTTTGCTCTGCCTGCGATATCAGCCTCAACAGCCTTTAAGAATTTACGGTAGCGGTCAGGAGTATTGTGGAAATCGGGGATAGTCTCAAAAAGCTCGCTTACGGGGAACTCGTTGAGGTAATTCTGGAACTGACCGAAAGCAACTGCCGACTGATAGAAATCTTCGGGTGATTCAGGAAGCTCAAGACAAAGAGAATCTTCGATAAAATCGTAAAGTCTCCAGAATCTGCCGTCCGAATCGGTGTGATAAGCAGCGCCGTTTTTGGTGTAAACGAGGGACATTACGCGTCTTTGGTCGCTCTCACGTGTCTTTAAAAAGGAAGTAACCTTTTCGATGTTGTGCATAACCTGCTCGGGCTTTTTGAAAACATTTGTGTTTATAGCCTGAAGTATGTAGCGCTTATTACTGCCGTCGCTTTTCTTTGAATTTACGAGAAAAGTATCGTTGATGTGTCCGTTTCCGTAAGGAGCACAACCTGTAACGGTAACGTCTGTGTCAAACTGCGAAAATGCCGAAAGCGGCTTGTCGATGCTGATGATGTTCATTAGTGTCACTCTTTCAATTAAAGTTTATGCTAATATTTTATATACAAGAAAAAAATTTTTCAATAAAAAATAGTGCAAAAATTAGGAAAATGTGATACAATTATCATATTAAGCGAACGCGAATAATCCGAAACTGCCTAAAATGGCATAATTTCGGCTCTCGCCAACTTAAATAAAACGGAGGAAAAAATATGAAAAATTCGCTTGAAATTTCAACGATTTTAAAGGAATTTTATTCGATTTCGGGATTTCGTATTTCAATACACGATGCCGAGTTCAATGAGATATACGCATATCCGCATGAACTTTCTCCTTACTGTACTGCAATTCAGAAGAATCTGAAAAACAAAAAGCAGTGTCTTCAAAATGATAAGGCAGCCTTTTTAAAGGTCAAAGAAACTGGTGAGGTCGTGGTTTACCGCTGCAGTCACGGACTTTATGAGGCGGTAGCGCCG
>JAZONJ010000116.1:0-12926 GCA_045654425.1 Acutalibacteraceae bacterium | reverse complement strand
TCTGACCTTCGCTTCAACACTCGCTGAGTGCGCTCGGTCATAAAACTGCCAGTTCCGCCATACCCGCATATTAAATTATTGCAAAAGATATTATACCCTTTCAATAAGACTTTGTCAAGTTGAAAAAGATTGGCTTTTTCAGTATTTAAGGGTCTTTAAATACCTTTTCTGTTCATCGGTTATTCGGTAGCTTTCAACGGCTTTTTGTATTGCACGGTTATGTGTTGTTCGGTCAAGTTTTTTCTCTGTAATAAAAGGTAAGGCGGAATCATACTGCTTTGCAAGAGCGGTAGCAAAAAACCACGCGACCATCATTGAAAGATAGTATTCTTCGGTGGGAGTTTTAGCCGCAAGCGCCAGATATTCAGGCTTGAAGTTTTCATCTAGAAAATGGTTCATCAGCGTTTTGAGTCCGAAACGAATAGTATATATATCCTCAGATTTAAGCCATCTTTTTATATCTTTTATAAGTCGGTCAGGATATTTTTTAAAAACCTTCGGGTTTATGCTGTCGCAAGTTGCCCAGTTATCAACAAAGGGTAAAAAACGGTCAAGCTCATAGATGCATTTATTATAGTCGCGGATAAATTCGATAAGGAATCCGTGAAGATTATTTTCTTCGTAATATGTATGCGGAAGAGTCTGTAAAAAATCTTTTGCTTCGGAAGAATCTTTAATCTGTCGTGCGAAATTTCGGAGGTCGGGAGTTCTTATACCGATGACACGAGATTCATCAACTGTCGGCATCAGCTTGCACTGAAACTCTTTGTACCAATTATCTTGTAATTTTAACAGCTCTTTGCGAAACATAAACTCACCTCATTTTTCATATTTTACACTATTTTGCATATCAGAGTCAATATTGCGGATAATATGAAAGGTGATATTATGGAAATTTTAATTAACTGTTTAAAAGCATTTTTAGTCGGTGGCGCAATTTGTCTTATCGGTCAGATTCTAATTGATTATACTAAGCTCACGCCTGCGAGAATTCTTGTAAGCTTTGTGGTTGTAGGGGTCATATTATCTGCGGTGGGACTTTACAAACCGCTCGTCGAGTTTGCAGGAGCAGGAGCAACCGTGCCGCTTACAGGCTTTGGTCATTCGCTTGCTGAGGGTGTCAAAAAAGCCGTAGATGAATTTGGATTTATGGGAATATTTATGGGCGGTCTTACAGCAACGAGTGCAGGTATTGCGGCGGCGATTGTTTTTGGATATCTGATGGCGCTGATTTTCAAACCTCACGACAGGAACTAGAAAAATGGGGAAAGACGGTATCTGAATTGATACCGTCTTTCCTTTTGAGTGTGTATGATTTATTATGAAATCATCTGAAATTAACCGACCGTTTTTCTAAGACAGTCTTTGATTATCGGCTTAAGGGAGTCAACTGCAGTAGCGGGATTTGTCTGGTCCTTAAAAATTACATCAAGGAATTGCTGACGTCCGCCGCCTGTGTACCAGCCTGTAAGTCCGTCAAGCATAGGTACCGAGAAATCGCATTTTTTAAGATATTCTGTTCTTCTTTCCATAGCTTCGTCGTTAAGGAAAGTTCGAATGTTCTTCTGTCCCCATTCGGTTTCGTCGCGCTGCATTTCGGCAATTCTGTGATAGTAAATGTATGCTGCTGCACCACCCGGATTCTGAGCGCAAGAGGTAATTGAATAGCCCGAAATGGTGAGAGGACAGATATATTTTTCCTGTTCTTTGTTCATCTTAGGCAGGGGAACAATTCCGATTTCATCGCTCATTCTTTCATAAGCGTTGGTGCTTCCCATAGCCGAAGAAGGCTTTTCAACTATCATAGCAACCTTGCGGTTTACAAATTCCTCATAGCCTGAGGTTTTTGTATAAAGCCAACCATTTTTAGCGCTCTCATAAAGAAGATTAAGACCTGCCATACCTTCGGGTTTGTCAATAACAACATCCCACTCGCCGTCTTCATTCTGTGCAATCGCATCATTTCCTGCTGCTGAGGCAAACGAGAAATAGTTCCAGGTAGCCCATGCCGCAACGTCAACCGTTCCGTCGGGGTTTTCCTTTGTAACCGCTCTGCAGGTATCCATAAAGGTATCGAATGTCCAATTATCCTTAAGATAATATTCTGTATACGGGTCGGGAGCCTGCATTTCTTCAAAATAAGACTTGTTGTAGAAAATAAAGGTTTCGTGATAGCCATGCGAAGGAGCGCCATAAGTGAAACCGTCGATTTTATAGACATCGGGCGCTATGATGTTGGTGTCTGCGTAGGAATATTTCCATACAGGATCATCACGGTCAATATAGTCGTCCATGGGAACGATTAGGTTTGCATATATCATATTAAGAATGGTTGAGTTAACAACAACGGCAACATCGAAATAGTTTCTTGTGTCGCCCGAAGCTACTGCCTGAGCTATTTTTGCGTTAAGCTCTGCAGATTCGAGAGGTTCAATTTCAACCTTCATACCGGTTGTTTCTTCGAATTGCTTATAAAAATCCTCTTCCCATTTTTCCATTGCTACACTATCGCCGACTCTAAGCTTTTTGCCTTTGAGGTCGCCGAAAAGAGAAATCTGCTTGTCGCTGCTGCCTGCAAGATAGTCAGTGTCAGCGCCGGTGTTCTCTTTTTTGTCACCGCCGCAGGCAGTTAATGACAAAAGGAGTAAAAGAGCCAGTAGCGCTGCTGATATGCGTTTGAATATTTTCATACAAACAACTCCTAACATAGATTTATAAATTTATTATAATTATATTTTTTTGTAAAGTCATTCTGCAAATAGATATAAAAATTTCGATTTTCAGCAAAAAACACGCCTTAAAGGCGTGTTTTAAGTTATCGTATTTAGATTATCTTACGTCCGAAACCTTTTCGCCGAGGAAATAAACCTCATGAACCTTGAAATCTTCGTCTACGAAAATGATGTTGGCATCTTTGCCTGCGTCTATTGAGCCAAGGCTATCGAAAAGACCGAGAGCTTTTGCCGAGTTTGTTGAGCCACATTTGAAGGCTACACGGATATCACAACCGGTGGAGCGCTTGAAATTCTGAACGCTCATAGCTGTTGTGAGGCTGCTTCCTGAAAGCTGACCGAGCAGATTCCAGTTAAGGTCTTCTGCACTTCTCGGGTCTTCGGGCGGAAAATCACCGCGGTTTAAAACGGTGGCTCTTCCGGTACAGTCGGAGATACAAATTACATAGTCTTCTCCGCCTGCTCTGAGAGTCTGTCGCTGAGAAACTTCGGTAACATGAATAGCTCTTGAGTCGCATATAAGCTCATAATAAAGACCGGGAATGGAAAGAACAATATCCGAAACGCAGTCCTGAGGGTCGCCGGTAACGGTGGCTGCATCAGGGCGACAGTTGCCCATTGCATCATAAAGGTGAGTAACGATACGAGCTCCCTTTTCGACCGCTCTGTAAATGCTGTCGGGGTCTGCGCTCGTATGACCGATATCAGGAATCATATCATATTTTTTAATATATTCTTCAACCTTTTCTGCCCAAGGCATTTCGGGAGCGTATGTACAGTGAAGCGCGTGTCCTTTAGCAGCAGAGAAAACCATATCGCAGGCTTCATCGGAATATTCCCAAGCAAGATGAGAGTTTGCACCCTTTGTTGCGTTGATGAAGGGGCCCTCAAAGTGGATACCCGCAACAGTTGAGTTTCTGTCTTCTGAAAGCTCTACACACTGTTCAATGATTTTAAGAGAATCTTCCTTTGTGCAGGAATATGCAACCGAGGGAGTCAGGGTTGTTGTGCCGTGTTTTAGGTGACGCTCAGCAACGCCCTTTGTATCGTGGATAACATCAATTCTTTCTCCGCAAGAGGAATATCCATGAAGATGCTGGTCAAACAGACCGGGTCCGACATAAAGACCCTTAGCATCAATAATCTCAGCAGAAGAGGGGATGGCAACATTTTCTCCGCTGGCAATAATTTTACCATCTTCGATAAGAAGTACGCCGTCTGTGATTTTATCGGGAAACACGAGTTTTCCGTTTACAATAGCTTTCATGAATACTACCTCCGTTTATCTCGGTTATACTGTAGTTATATAACGGCTTTTCTTAAAAATCAAGTAAAAATTTGCCGATTTGTACTATATGATCGAAAATATTTTTTTGCATTTTGATTTTAGATAATTGACTTTCGATATTAGCTATGGTATAACTGACGAGAGTATTAACGAGGTGATTATATGGCATTTAAAAATATGAGTTTTAAGGTTACAAAATATGCTTGCTATTCTTCTTTTGTGTCGGGGGCGGCGGTTTTTGCTCTGCCTGCAATACTTTTTACAACCTTCCGTGAGATGTATAACATTTCGTATACTTTGCTCGGAACACTTGTACTTGTAAACTTTTCAACACAACTTATAATTGATCTAATTTTTACATTTTTCTCAAAATATTTTAACATCAAAAAAACTGTAGTGACAATGCCGATTTTAACATCACTCGGTCTTGTCATTTATGCGATGGTTCCGACACTATTCCCCGAAATCGCATATCTGGGTATGCTTTTAGGCACGGTACTTTTTTCTGTGGCAGCGGGACTTGCCGAGGTTTTGCTCAGTCCGATTGTCGCAGCATTGCCGTCGGATAATAAAGAACGCGACATGAGCGCACTACACTCGCTTTACGGATACGGTGTTCTGATGGTTGTTGGAATCAGCACGCTGTATTTAAACCTTTTCGGCAATCATAACTGGATGTACCTGACCCTGTTTTTTGCCGCTTTACCGCTTGTTTCGGCACTACTTTATATAATTAGTCCGATTCCTGATATCAGCGCGTCGGAAGAGAGCGGACAAAAGGATAAATTCCGTTTAAACCGAGGACTTCTTCTTTGCACGGCTTGTATTTTCCTCGGCGCTGCCGCTGAAAACTCAATGACAAACTGGATTTCAGGCTTTATGGAAAAGGCTCTCGGAATTTCGAAGTCTATGGGAGACCTTGTCGGAATTGCTCTTTTTGCGCTATTGCTTGCTTTCACAAGAAGCCTCTATGCAAAATACGGGAATAATATCGGCAAAACCCTTCTTTTCGGAATGATAGGCGCTGCAGCATGCTATCTTACGGCGGCTCTTGTTCCAAACTCGGTTGTATGCGCGGTAGCCTGTGTTCTGACAGGTGTTTGCACTGCGATGCTCTGGCCGGGAACCCTCATATTTATGGAAGAAAATATGCCAAGCATCGGCGTCGCTGCATATGCTCTTATGGCGGCAGGCGGTGATATGGGCAGCTCGATTGCGCCTCAGCTTCTCGGTGCGGTGACCGATACCGTTGCGGCAAGCGGTTTTGCAGAAAGACTGTCAGTTATCCTTTCAATGTCGGCAGAGCAGATTGGAATGAAAGCGGGAATGCTGGTGTCGGCAATATTCCCTATTATCGGTATAGCAGTTGTAATTATTATGCGTCACTATTTTGCGAAAAGTACCGACTTGACAAAACAGAAAAGTTAAATTAAAATATAATACGAAAACTGCCACCGGGTAGTGAATGTTGATTTTTGAGCATTCGTTTGCGTATCGTTAGGTCTTTGAAGATACGCTAAACGGGTGCTTTATTTTTTGGGAGGATGTATGAAGATACGCAATTATTTTAAAGATTTAAGCAGATTCGAGAGGGGTCTTTGGATAACATCCCTCTTAATCGTAAGCCTTTCCTACTTTTTTTCAAACGGAGGCTGGCTGAATCTGATAGCATCTCTTATCGGAGTAACTGCTCTTATTTTCGTTGCGAAAGGTTATATAATAGGACAAATATTATCGGTTGTTTTTGCGATTTTTTACGGCTATATTTCTTTTCATTTCAGGTATTACGGCGAGCTTATAACCTATGTGTGTATGACGGCACCAATTGCATTGGCGGCGGTTATTTCATGGTATAAAAACCCTTATAAAGATACATCAGAGGTAACCGTAGACCGACTTTCCAAAAAACAGATAGTGTTAGTATCGGCTCTCAGCGTTGTAGTAACCGTTCTGTTTTATTTTATCTTAAAACATTTCGACACGGCAAACCTGATGTTCAGCACCCTTTCGGTAACGACAAGCTTTTTAGCGGTATCATTTACCTATCTAAGAAGTCCCTTTTACGCTCTGGCATACTCTGCTAACGATATAGTGCTGATTGTGTTATGGGTGCTTGCGACTGCAGAGGATATTAAATATTTGCCGATGATATTCTGCTTTATAATGTTTCTTGTTAATGACCTTTACGGGTATTATAATTGGAAGAGAATCGAAAAAAGACAAAAGGATGAGGTATAGACCTCATCCTTTTTTAAATTTTATTCTTTGTATAAGTCCGACTATCTGTCCCGAAATCACAACAGTAACCAGAGAATATAAAATCTTCAGGAACGGAATATATGTAAGAGACAAAGCAAGAACGATAACATCGGTTATAAGATATATCCATTCAATATTGATTTTAAATATTTTGGAAAGACTCATTGCAAGAGCATCGTCTCCGGTCGGAGCACCGCCTGCTCTGACGGCAAGTCCCACGCCTACACCGACAAAAACGGCACCAAGTATAGCCGCTAATAACGGCATCTCTGCAATTTGCGGATAAACCCTTGGGAAACACTCGAAAAGCGCATAACTTCCCGAAAAACCGAGGGTTGAAATCAAAGAATAAAAGATAAAATCTTTTCCGAATGTTTTGATTCCAATCGCATAACAGATGATGTTGATAACCGCACCGCTTATGGCAGGTGAAATACTTAAATGATGCTCAAAAAGAAGGGTAAGACCGAGCGCACCGCCTTCGGTCACTCCCGATATGGAATGTATATTATAAATTCCGAAACTCAGTATAATGCTGCCAAGCAGTGCAAGAATACACCGCTCGGCTAAAATTTTAATCTTCATTTTAAAAATCAAACTCTGCTTCCAAATCTCCGATTAAGATACGATGAGCACCGCGGTTAACGGCAGTCTTCATATCCCAGTCAATATAGGTAAAGTCCTTATCTGTGAGAGTGAACTCAACGGTTTTCTTCTCACCAACGGGAAGATTTACCTTCTTAAACGCACGAAGCCTCTTTATAAAGGGGGTGATAATACAGTTTTTCGCGCTGACAAAGAGAAGAACGTTCTCATCAATGTCATACTTGCCGATATTTTCAACCGAAACCTTAACCTTGACTTCGTTTTCAGAAACCTTTTCAGCTGAAAGATCGGAATATTTAATTTCGGTATAGGAGAGTCCGTAACCGAAAGGATACCACGGCTCAGGAGAGGCCAGAACATAGTCGCGACCGGGGTTTTCAGGCGAGCCATGTTTCTTGTAGCAGTTGCCTCGGGCAGATGCCTTGTAGTTATAGTAGCATGGAATCTGTCCGACACTCTCGGGGAAGGAAATAGCCGTCTTAGCAGAGGGGCTCTTATCGCCAAAGATTAGGCTTGCAAAGGCATTACCGCTTTGCTCACCGCCACCGAAGGAGTACATAAAAGCGTTAACCTTCTTGACATCTTCTTTGATTGCATATGGCACACCTGCGTACATTATAAGAACAACAGGCTTGCCGACAGCTGTCACCGCGTCAAAAAGACGCTGCTGACCGGGAGTGAAGACAAGATTATGGGTGTCATAACCCTCGCCGATTGTAATTTCAAGCTTTTTATTCTTATCTTTGAATTCGGGCATAGTTTCGGTTGCAACGTTCTGCGCGCCGCCGCCCATTTCAGAGCAGTCGCCGAGAACAAGGAAAACAACATCAGACTGTTTTGCGGTCTCGACAGCCTCTGCAATATTCTCATCGGTTGTTGAAATCGGGCTTGTGCCGAGAGAGTAGAGCACTCTGTCTTTGCCGAGACGGTTTACCATACCGTCATAGAAGTCAACGCAAGAATCTGTAAAGTAAATATAGTCTCCGAGGAAAGAGTCCATAGCGTTGTTACCGATAACAGCAACCTTTCCGATTTTCTTTTCATCAAGGGGAAGAATACCGTCGTTTTCGAGGAGAAGGATGCTCTCTTCATCAAGTTTTCTGGAAAGAGCAACAGCCTCGTCGGAATGGAAGCGGCCTTTAGAATAATCAACTGCCCACGGATCTTCGAAAAGACCAAGTCTGAACTTCAGTTTAAGAATATTTAAAACGCATTCATCTACGTATTTTTCATCAATCTCGCCCTTCTTTACAGCCTCGCGGAATTCGTCGCCATAGCCCCAAGGAGCAGGCGCTTCAACGTCGATTCCGGCTTCTACTGAGAGCTTTCCTGCCACGAGTGGATTATCAGTTGTGTGATGGAACCAGTCAAACATATAAATTGCGCCGTAGTCAGAAACGGTTACACCGTCAAAGCCCATTTCTCCGCGAAGCATTTCACGGATAAGCTTTTTTGATGCGTGAACAGGAACACCGTCAACCTCGTTATAAGAGGGCATAACCGACATAACACCCGCATCAATACACTTCTGGAAGGATTCGCACATGACTTCTCTGATCTCGCGCTCGCCAACGTGAGCGGGAGCAAGGTTGATACCGCCTTCGCCGACACCGTATGCAATATAATGCTTAGCGGTTGCGGCAACTTTGTTTTTCTGAACGCCCTTTACATAAGCGGCGCCCATTTCACCCGAAAGATATGGGTCTTCGCCGTAGGTCTCCTGAAGTCTGCCCCAACGGGGATCACGAGGAATATCAACGTTTGGCGCGTAAACCTGACGGATACCCATATCGTGAGCTTCCTGACCGATAAAATCTGCCATTTTATTAACCGATTCAGGGTCAAAAGAGCCTGCAAGACCTACACACTGGGGGAAAACAGTAGCCTTGGGGTCGGACACGCCGTGAAGCGCTTCATAAGCAATCGCCATAGGAATGCCGAGACGTGTTTTATTCAGATGATAGTCCTGAATAGTGTTTACATTTTCAGCTGTATAAGGAGTTTTAAAGGTGCCAAAACGAGGAGTAACTTCTTCGCCGTTTTTAATTCTGTTTGCGGTGTGGTTAATATCAACATAGATCAGCATCTGATCGATTTTCTCGTCAATTGTCATTTTTGAAAGCAGGTCGGCCGCTCTCTCTTCAGGGGATAAACTCGGGTTTTTATACATTTTACTCATCCTTTCAGAAAAAGGCTTTATTTTGAGTTCATTTTATCAACACATATATATATTGTCAATACGAAAAAAGACTAAATTTCTTTTTATTTTCGCCATTTACACTATCTGCTCAAAACTCTTTTGTTGACTTATCAAAAAAATGGTTTATACTTAATATATAGACTAAAATCGAGGATGGTAAAGCTATGGCATTCTGGTATGACGGAAATAAAAACTATGCTGAAAACAAGCGTGAAAAAGACGGTATCATATACTATATCCGCGGTGTTCGTGAGGTAGAGGGAAAACGTTTTGAGCGTTATGCCGTTAATACTCACTTTATCGGCAGAGGAGAGAATCTGTCCCGGCTTATCGGCAGATATGTTAAGCCGCTTTACGAGGAGGGTGACATTGTTGCTATCGGAGAAAAGGTAGTTTCAATGTGTCAGGACAACACGGTAGAGAAAAAAGATGTAAAAATCGGTTTTCTTGCACGTACCCTTTCAAAATTTGCTACTAAAAACAGCGACACCGGTATCGGAATGGGCGAGCCTTATAAATTACAGCTTGCAATCAATATGAAGGGTGCTCCCCTTATCCTTTGGGCATCATTTTGCGGAGCTGTCGGCAAGGTTTTCGGAAAACGCGGAGTTTTCTATGAAATAGTCGGTCAGGATATCGCAGGCATTGACGGATTTTATATGCACTCTGTATTTGAGACCTATCATGACCTTGCAGTACTGAATCCCGAGGACCCTGACGGTGCTTGTAAAAAGATTTTTGATGAGCAGGGTGTGACGACTATGATAATCGACGCTAACGATATTTCGGTCGAAATACTTGGAGTAAGCGAAGACCTGAAGGAGACCGATAAAGAATATCTTGCAGAGCTTGTCAGAGATAACCCCGCAGGTCAGGACGATGAGCTGACCCCGTTTATTATCATTCGCGATATTAAGGACAGAGAAGCTGAACCTTATGTACCGATGAAAGAAAGAGCTGAATAATAAAAAGACCGCTTATAGGCCAAGTGTTCAAAAGGACGCTTGGCCAGTTTTATTCGCCTAAAGGCGAGTTATATTGCTTCGCAGTTATATTCGGCTCTCGCCGAGTGATATTGCCTTCGGCAGTTTCGGAGGCGAATAAAATACCACTGAAACCGAAAGGTTTCAATAAAACTATTGCTGCAAAGCAATAATATCACTCCGACGATAGTCGGAATAAAACTTGAAAAAACTTTCTTTTTTAGTATAATTATTTTAGAGGTGATAACTTTGGCAGATAGTGTATTAAGAGATAAAGCAAAAGAATTAGCAAAGAATGTGGTGTTTCTTTGCCGTGATATGAAATCCAATCATAAAGAATCAGTTTTAATAAATCAACTACTTCGTTCCGCAACCTCGATTGGTGCCAATTTACACGAAGCGCAATACGCTCAAAGCACAAACGATTTTATCTCAAAATTTGAAATAGCACAAAAAGAATGCTATGAAACTGAATATTGGTTAGAACTTCTTTTTGAAACTAATTGTATATGTGAAGATGAATACGAAGCATTTCAAAATGAATGCGGTGCTATTCGGAGAATGTTAATTTCATCTCTAAAAACAATTAAATCAAAATAAACTATTATTTTAAGATAAGTTGAATAGGGCTTTAGGTACTCCTAACAAGTGGAATTTGGAGCCTAAATTCCCTGCTTGTCAAGGTATAAGACAAAAGGATGTGTAGAAATTCTACACATCCTTTTTCTGTTCTTAAGAGACCGAGCGTTAAAAGCGGTCTTTTTTTAATTATATGAATCGTAAACTTCTTTAAGTCTGTGGGGGTAGTCGGTCATAATTCCGTCAGCACCGATATTAATCAGATGTTTCATTTCCTCAACATCGTTGATTGTCCAGTAGTGAACGGCGATATTATGTCTGTGAGCCGAGCGGACAAGTCGCTGTGTTGCAAGATTAATGCCCGATTGTTTTGTAGGAATCTGGAAAACTGCTATTCGGTCGCCGTAGAAAAGATCAAGTCCGAGCAGATGAAGGACAACAAAGGATGTCGCCGAATCGGTAGCGGGCGAGAACATAAACTTTTTCGGAACCTCGCCTGATTTTAAAAGGCGCTTATATTCATCGAACAATTCTTCATGGAAGCTTGCGAGTACAACTCTGTCAAAAGCGTCATGCTCTTCGAGAAGGCGCAGAATTTCTTTCAGCGCGGTCATACCGAGTTCGCCCGACTGCTTGATTTCAACATTAATTCTGTTTTCGGGGAAGGCGGTAATTAACTCTTCAAGAGTTGTTGCTAAGAAAACTTTTTCATCGCGCGGTTTTATACCGGCGGGATATGTAACATCGGTGGGATATTTTTCTTTTCCGTCTTCTCCCTTAAAATGTTCGCGGTCTCCCGAAAGAGCGTCATTCTTATCGGTAGGATTTGTATATCCGAAATCTACCTTTTGACTTATCAAATCGGAATAGTTCCAGTCGGCAATCTTTCCGGTGACATTTGTCTTTCGGTCGAGGGTCGTATCGTGAGACAGAATGACAACGCCATCCTTTGTGATGCTGACATCGGTCTCCATCATAACGCGATTATCAACGCTGTAAGCGTTGTAAAACGCTTCGAGGGTGTTATCGGGGAATTCCTTATTTCCGCCACCATGAGCAATAAGTATAGGGAGGTCGCTATCGGTTCTCATAGAATTTATTGCTTTATAGTTATCTAATCTCGGGAACATAGCAAGAACAAGATAAAGCAATAAAACTGAGACTAAAACAAACGATGTGATTTTCAAAGATTTTTTCATAAATGAAGTCCTTTCATCAGTCAAATGCAAGTCCGAAATAAGCAGGTTTCGGAGAATTTTCGTAAAACGGATAATACATTGTGAAGGGTCGTCCGCTTCCAATCGTTCTAAAAATTCCTTTTTCGATATTTAAAGATGCTAAAACAGAGGGAAGCGAAGCGGTATCTCCTAAAAACTCCTGAGCATAAAGAATATTATCTTTTATATGAGCCGTAAGCAAAACTCCGTCAGCGGTATAAAAATCCTCAAAGCAGTCTAAGAAATCAAGATTTTCATTTTCTTGAATTACTGAGCCTATGGGTAAAAGCTGTCGGCGAAGAAGGGCGTATTCTTGTTTATCAATTTTTTGCAGTTTAATAGGTGTACAAGCGGTCTTTCTGACATTAATGATATCGACAAAGGTAGCCGTACGGTAACCTAGTTTTTCGTAAAAAGAAAAGAGTTCTTCTGTGCTCGGCACTAATATTGCGCCATAGTATCCGTTCTCCTTAAGATAACTGTGAGTATCGAGGAAAAGCGCTTTGCAATAACCTTTTCCGCGCTCCTGATTTCGGGTTGCAACACCATAGATATAGGCGATTTTTTTGTCTTCGCAAAGGCAGTCGAAAAAATATAGAGCCGAAACGATTTTTTCGTTTTCAACCGCTACTCGGCATCGTTTATAGTGGTAACCGTTTTTGAGAAAATCCATAAAGAATTCTTCTGAGTCACCGAATGCCTCAAGCCACAGACTGCGAAGCTGGGGGATGTCGGTAAATAAAGGATTTTTAAATATCATAATAAGCTCGCTCTCCATTTTTCAACCATAAAGACAGGGCGGTAGCTCTGTTTAGCTTTTCTCAATCCTTCAAGTCCCATATCTTCTTCGCGGTCCAAAAAGCGGATTTTCGGATATTTCTCTTTAATATATCTTGCAAACTCACGGTTTATAACGGGATATGCGCCGTCGGTGTCTTCGGCGGCTTTTTCAAAATGAACGTCAAAGGTATCTTCATAAAAAGGGCTTCCGACCGAGAAAGCGAGTATCTCATCACCGTTTTTGAGTATCATACCCTCTGCACAAACATTCGTATAATTTTC
>JAZONJ010000115.1:0-3160 GCA_045654425.1 Acutalibacteraceae bacterium | reverse complement strand
ACCGTAATAACCGTATATTCCGACAATGATGGCGAGGTGGATTTTGTCTCATGAAAAGAACATATAAATTGACACTTTCCGCGCTTTTTTGCACAACAGCGCTTATCCTTTCATATATTGAGTCACTCATTCCGCCTTTTTTTGCAGTACCCGGAATTAAACTCGGACTCAGCAATATCATAAGCGTTTATCTGCTTTATACGCTCGGCTTCAAATATGCCCTCACAGTCGCGCTCTTAAGAGTAGCGCTTTCTTCCCTTCTTTTCGGCACTACACTCACCCTCGCTTATTCACTCGCAGGAGCTCTGCTTAGCCTTCTGCTTATGTATCTTTTTAAAAAACTTTCCCTCTTCTCAGAGGTTGGCGTCAGTATAATCGGAGGCATTTCACACAATGCAGCGCAAATAGCCGTTGCCGCTTTCATTATGCAAACAAATCAGATTGTATATTATTTGCCCCCGCTTCTTGTTTCTGGCACCGTTACAGGAGCCGTTATCGGAATCGGTGGAGCATTGCTTATTAAAAAACTCAAATTCAAGGAGAGATATTAATGATTTCAGAAAAAAACTATGGTCTCGGAAGCGCACGCTCTGCTATAAGAGAGCTTTTCGAATATGGTAAAAAACAAGCAGCTTTAATCGGAGCCGAAAATGTATATGACTTTTCTCTCGGAAATCCGAGCGTTCCCTCACCCAAGGCTGTTACCGACGCTTTTGCCGAAATAATTTCCGAATGTGACCCCGTTGCCATTCACGGCTATACCAGCGCGCAAGGCTCTGTTGAGGTCAGAACCGCTATTGCCAATAACATTAAACGCCGTTTTGGTTTTGATGCAAGCCCCGACAGTCTTTATATGACCTGCGGTGCTGCTGCGGCTCTTTGTTGTTCTTTCCGCGCTCTTGCTGATGATAACGGAGAAAGCGAAATAATCGCTATCGCACCCTACTTCCCCGAATATAAGGTGTTTACCGAAGGCGCAGGCGCTAAGTTCCGCGTTGTTGCCGCCGATATGGAGGCTTTCCAGATTCGTTTTGATCTTCTCGAAGAAACAATCAACGAAAACACCGTCGGTGTTATCATAAACTCTCCGAATAACCCTTCGGGTGTTATTTATTCAAAGGAAACTATTGAAAAGCTCGCTTCTTTACTCGAGAAGAAATCCAAGGAATTCGGTCACCCGATTTATATAATCTCGGACGAGCCTTACAGAGAACTCGTTTACACTGATATAGAGGTTCCTTATGTTCCGAACATTTATAAAAATACAATCGTTTGCTATTCATATTCAAAATCGCTTTCGCTTCCCGGCGAGCGTCTTGGATATGTTTTCGTACCCCATACTGCAGATTTTGCTGACAAGGTTTACGCCGCAGTTGCAGGAGCAGGAAGAGCATACGGTTACGTTTGCGCACCCTCTCTTCTTCAGAAGGTAATCGCAAAGTGCGTTGATGTTATGCCCGAACTTACTACCTATGCCGAAAATAGAAAACTGCTACTCGAAAACCTTACAGCTATGGGTTACGAATGTGCAGCACCCGACGGCGCCTTCTACCTCTTCCTGAAAGCTCCAAATGGTGACGGAAACGCATTCAGCGAAAAAGCAAAGGCGAAAAATGTTCTTGTTGTTTCGGGACAGGGATTCGGAGTTAAAGAGTATGTCAGAATCAGCTACTGCGTTGATACCGATATGATTAAGCGTGCTCTGCCCGTATTTGAGGAGCTTATAAAATGATAGTTTTAGCTTCAGCGTCGCCAAGAAGACGCGAACTTATTACTCTTATAAGTGATGATGTGAAAATTCATCCGTCAGATGTTGATGAAACCATTCCTGAGGGAATGCCCTCTGATTCAGCACCTGAATATCTTGCCGTTAAAAAAGCGGCTGCGGTAGCGAAAGAATATCCCACAGATACCGTTATCGGAAGTGACACTTCGGTAATTGTTGACGGAATCATACTCGGAAAACCCGCTGACCGCGAAGACGCTAAAAGAATGCTGACACTTCTTTCCGGCAAGACCCATAAGGTAATCACGGGTTGCGCTGTTTTTAAAGGCGGCAAAAGTTTAAGCTTTTCCGAAGTTACTGAGGTTAAGTTTCATAGCCTCAGTGATGCGGAAATTGAAGAATATTTAGACCGTGAAGAATATAAGGATAAAGCAGGAGCATATGGTATTCAGGGCTACGCCTCTCTTCTTATTGAGGGTATCAACGGTGACTATTTCAACGTTGTCGGTCTTCCTGTTTCGCGTCTTGCACGAGTTTTAAAGAGGTTTTAGATTGGAACTTAAAAAAATCGCCGAAATCAAAAACGGATATACCGAAAAGTTTGGTATACCGAGGCAAAGCGGACTCGCTCCGTCTGTAATTTCAAAGATAATTTTTGAAGAAGAATACCGCGTGAAAGAAGCTTTCAGAGATATTGAAGGCTATTCACATTTATGGCTTATTTGGGATTTTTCCGAGGCTCACAGAGACGAGTGGTCTCCGACTGTCAGACCGCCGAGACTTGGCGGTAATAAGAGAACAGGAGTTTTTGCCACACGCTCGCCCTACCGCCCGAATCCTATCGGACTGTCATGTGTTAAACTCGAAAGAGTCGACCTTGATTCTCCCGACGGACCCGTACTTATTGTCAGCGGAGCCGACCTTTTATGCGGTACTCCGATTTACGACATTAAGCCCTATCTTCCCTATGCCGACTCTATTCCCGAGGCTATCGGTGGATTTACAAATACCGTAAACAAGCGCCGTGTTTCGGTGGAAATTCCCGAAAACATTGCAAATAATATACCTAAAGACCTACTTTCGGTGGTTACGGACATTCTTCGTGAAGACCCCCGTCCTGCTTATCAGAATGACCCCGAGAGAATTTACAAAATGATATTTGACGGATATGAATTCGCATTTTCGGTAAATGACGATATTCTGACCGTTTGTGAGGTAAGAAAGTTATAATGAAAGAAATTGTTTCCCTTTTTGTTTCCTTTTTTAAAATTGGAATAATGACCTTTGGCGGCGGCTACGCGATGCTACCGATGCTTGAACGCGAGCTTGTCGATAAGAAAAAATACATCACTATGGATGAAATTATGGATTATTACGCTGTCGGACAGTGTACACCCGGTGTTATCGCCGTAAATGTTGCAACCTTTATCGGCT
>JAZONJ010000114.1:0-8504 GCA_045654425.1 Acutalibacteraceae bacterium | reverse complement strand
TTGCAATGGTTCTTGAGCGCCATAAGAATGCTATTGGTAACTACAACTACTACAATACTATGAGCGATGAAATCGGCATGGTACCCCTGCCGAAGGCTCCTGACGGAAAGCACTATGGCTACACCGTTGCTGACGGTTCCTTCCTTTTAAAGAACGGAAAGAACCCCATTGCTGCTGTTGCATATCGTTATTATGATCGTTTGTTCACACAGCACACTTCAAGAGAAGAGCAGCTTGCAGCCGGTTATGATAAGTACGAGAAGGCTATGATTACTGCTGAGCACGAGCAGCTTGCTAAGGACTTCATCACCAAAGTATGTGCAAAGCCTCTTGACGATAAGCTTTATGCACTTAACAACTGGGTTCAGGGCGATGGATTATCAACTCAGTTCTGGAACAGTCTTACTGTTGATGGAAGACAGCCTGCACAGGTTGTAGATTCTGCAAAAACAGTAATTACAAAGTGCCTTAAGGAAACTGTAGGTATCGGTAACGTTAAAAACTAAAATATTAAATAATGGGTAGTGGGGGCGATTTTTGCCCCCGGCCCGATTCGAGGTAATATTTAATGAGCGCAAAAAATGTAAAAATAGCTTATATCGGCGGCGGCTCACGTGGTTGGGCATGGAATTTAATGAGCGACCTTGCGGAAGCTGAATATATAAGCGGTCAGGTATCTCTTTATGATATCGACTTTGAAGCTGCTAAACACAATGAGATTATTGGTAACAAAATAAAAGAGGATCACCCCGGTGTTAAGGAGTGGACTTATAAGGCAGAGGAAACTCTCGAAGCTGCTCTTACAGGTGCAGATGTAGTTGTAATCTCCATTCTTCCCGGTACCTTTACCGAGATGGGCTCCGATGTACATACACCTGAAAAGTATGGCATTTATCAGTCGGTAGGCGACACTGTCGGCCCCGGAGGAATTGTCCGTGCTCTCAGAACAATCCCCATGTTTGAAGAAATTGCACTTGCAGTTAAGGAGTTCTGTCCTAAGGCTTGGGTAATCAACTACACAAACCCCATGACAGTATGCGTACGCACTCTTTATAAGGTTTTCCCTGAAATAAAGGCTTTCGGATGCTGCCACGAGGTTTTCGCTACCCAGCGTCTTCTCTCAACAGCACTTGGTGAGATTGAGGGTATAAAAGATGTTCCGAGAAGAGAGATTAAGACCGATATTACCGGTATCAATCACTTCACTTGGGTAACCGGAGCACACTATAAGGATATGGACCTTTTCCCGATTTACGATAAGTTTATCGAGAAAGTTATGAAGGGCGAGTTTATCACATTCGATAAGGATGGCCCGAAGTCTCTTATGTTCCACTCTCACGAGTTTGTTAAGATGGACCTTTACAAGCGTTACGGCGCAATTGCTGCTGCCGGTGACCGCCATCTTGCTGAGTTCGTTCCGATTGAGTGGTATATGAAGGATCTAGCAACTGTTGACAAGTGGGGTTATGGACTTACCGATATCAATTGGCGTTGGAAAACTCTTAAGGAAAAAAGAGAAAAGAGCCGTCAGTTCTTAGAAGGCGAAAAGCCCTTTGAACTTGGTATTTCCGGCGAGGAAGGAGTTCTCATTATCGAGGCTCTTCTCGGATATAGAGACTTTATCAGTAACGTTAACGTTCCCAACATGGGTCAGATTTCGAATCTGCCTCTTGGCGTTGTTGTTGAAACTAACGCTTCTTTCAGAACTGATACAGTAACACCTATGGTAGCAGGACCGCTTCCGGATTCCCTTTACGGACTTATCGCTCCTATCGTAGCTGAGCAGGAAATGGTAGTAGAAGCAGGACTTACCCGCGACTTAGAACTCGCATTCAGAGCATTTGCTGCATCTAACCATATGCCTCTTTCCGTTGAAGATGCAAGAAAGCTCTTTGACGAAATGATTGAGAATACTAAGGAATATCTTACCGATTATAAGCTTCCTTAAATCTTGTTTAATTGTAAGCTGACGGGAATATTCCCGTCAGCTTTGTGTTTTTTAAGAAAAAGGTGTAATTTTATGTTGAAAGAAAATATAATGAATGGTATTTTACCCCGTGAAAATGACAACTGGGGAATAGGGGTCGCACGTTCAAAAGAAAGTATGAAAATCATTTTAGAGCCGACCCTTCAGGAACTCAAGGTAAACACCTCACACGACACCAATACCTTTACACTTTCTTGGGAAGATTGTGAAGGAGCTGACCGTTATCGTGTCGATATATATCACATTGAAGACAGAGGTCCCAAAATGGGCGACCTCAATTATAATTTGGTGCAGAGTGTTTGGGTAACCGATTGCACTTATACCATAGAAGGCTTAGAGCGAGCAACTTCTTATACCGGTATTATTTTTGCCTTTTCGGGTAATGAATGTAAGGGAAGATACACACCGACATTCTGTATTCTTGCATCATCTCCGGTTGGTGAGATGCTCGCAGACTATAACGATGACTACACAGCCGCTACAGTATCAAAAGACGGCTTTGATATAGAATTTTGCACACTACCTGCGGAAAAAAGCGTACTTTTAAATAATAACCCTGACCGTGGATTCAGAGCGGAAGAAGATTATTTTGTTCCCGCATTAGAGGATTTAAAGCCTCGCTCTCACGAGAGTTATGTTGACGAGGCACGTCGCCGCATTGAAAAGAACGTACATGGCGAGACTGTAACTGTATCGCGCGTTTATTTTATACTTAATAAATATGTAAACTGTAAAGTATTGCCTGATGCTGTGCTTGAATTTATGCAGGGTATTTTCGATGCTTATCGCGAACTTGGAATAAAAATGTACCTTTGTCATTATTATCAGCACGGCTGCCCGGATGAGCCTGTTTCGGAAGAAATCGTTATGGCTCACTTAGAACAGTTAAATCACCTTTGGGAGAAGAATAAGGATATACTCCATGCAATGAACTTCACCTTCCTCGGCAGCTATGGTGAGTGGACCTGTATGAGAAAACCGGTTGACCGTCAGAAGTTTGTTAATGAGTTTATGAGGGTTGTGCCTGAGGAAATAAGACTTATTATGCGTCATCCGATGTATAAAAAGCTTTTTGTTAATCCTGAGTATTTCCGTTATCCTAAAATTGGTTTTGCTGATGATGCTTGCCACGGTCTTATGTTTGAGAATATAGACCTTGGTCAAAGCTATACCCAGCCCGGCTCCGTGTGGTGGGATATGTGCAAAAAAGAAAGTTCACGTACGCTCAATGACGGAGAATTTTTTACAACCCGCTGGATTCGACTTTCAGGTAGTTGGCCACGTGGACTGTCGTGTATGAAATCACTTTCTGAACGCCACGAAACAACATTCTCGATTCAGCATGGTTGGGGAGATATTTGTCAGTTCGGCGGCGATATTGACCAAACCTGCTATATGTCCTTTAGAGCTGAAGAAGTAACACCTGAGATACTCTCAGAGTTAGGACTTCACGCTACTGATGGTTGGTTTAAAGATGAAAAGGGTAATTATGTTACTCGTAATGCCTTTGAGTACATTCGAGACCATTTAGGTTATCGTATTTCTGCTGAAAATTTAGCTATGAAGCGAGAAGATGATAACTTCGAATTAATCCTTACCCTTAAAAATTACGGCTATGGTGCCGCATTCAACCTAAAAAGCAGCATAGTAGTGCTTGATAGCGATAATAACGTGGTTTATGATACACAAGCGGGTGATCCTGAGGTTTTATACGGAACGGATCCTGATTGCTACGAAAACCGAGATCTGTTAACCCATACTGTTACTGCTGCAATTCCTAATGAGTATATAAAGAATGGATATGCTATAGGCTTTAAACTTTACAATACTATCGGACAGACTGCTCGTCTTGACAACAGTACTGAATATAAAAATGGTGTAAATATTCTTTGCAGAATAGGGGAGTAAGATATGTTTAACGGCAAAATGAAGGCCATCACCTTCAGTTTTGATGACGGTGTAACACAGGATATAAAACTTATTGAACTTATGAATAAATATGGCCTGAAGGGTACATTCAACCTTAATTCCGAACGGTTCGGCATAAAGGGTAACACCTATGTTGCAAGAAACGGGGTTACCGTCGGAAGAGATATTATCGACAAAGAAATGGTACCTGAGCTTTACCGAGGACACGAGGTTGCCGTACATACACTCACTCATCCGATTTTGCCCTCACTCGATGAGGCTGAAATCATCCGTCAGGTTGAGCAGGACCGCTTGAATCTTTCCGAGCTTATGGGTTATGAGGTTGTTGGTATGGCATATCCCGGCGGTGGAGTTAATAATGATGACCGTGTTGCAGAAATCATTAAAAATAACACAGGTGTAAAGTATGCGAGAACAACCTCGTCAAATGCGAAATTTGACCCTCAGGATTATCTTCTCCGCTTTAATCCTACAACGAGCTACGGCGATTTTGACCGAGTACGCGAGCTTGCTGATGAATTTTTCTCTCTTCCTGCTGATACACCCAAGATTTTCTATATCTGGGGCCATAGCTATGAGATGGATGAGGAAAACAAGTGGGACAAACTGGAAGAACTTTTAAAATACATTTCAGGACATGATGATGTATTTTATGGTACAAATAAAGAAGTTTTACTCTAAAGGTGATTTTTATGGAAATTAAATGTAATAAGACAAACTATTTCGGCTATAAACGTGAGGAAAAACCGAATCCATTTATTGGAATAATGAGCTTTCAGCATTTCAGAGGAGACCCGATTTATTCCGACTGCGTTGTAGAGCCCAAAAACAATTTCTGCGAAACAGAGCATTACGAATGCTATCCTATTCCGGATTACGTAGAGCAAAACGGTTGGGAAGAGGGCTATTACCCCGATTCCTCTGTTGCTTATTTTAGAGTTCTCTGGAAGGAGTTTGAGCCTGAGGAAGGCGTATATAACTACGACTTTATTGAGAAGATTCTCCGTACTGCTGAGTCAAAGGGGCAAACTGTTATTTTCCGGCTTATACCCCACAGCACAAGAGAATCTGACGATATTCCCGATTGGCTCAAAGATATAATCGAATATTACCCGAAGCGTCCGGCAGGCGAGCGTGTTAAGCAGTCGCCCCTCGACCCTCGCTATATCGATTATTTTGCTCGTGCCATAGCTAAAATCGGCCAGCGTTTCGACTCTGACCCAATTCTCGACTCGGTAGACATATGTCTGCCCGGCTCTTGGGGTGAGGGTCATAACCTCTTCTTATTCCCCAAATGCGATATTCAAAAGCTTTATGACGCATTTACCGAAAATTTCCACGAAACACGTCTTATCGGTCAGGTTGGCAGACCGGACCTCTTATACTACGTAAGAGAAAAATGTAAGGTAGGATGGCGTGGAGATGGTCTTGGCGAGCCTGTGCATTCCTTTAAGAGCTATCCCGCAAAGGTTGCAAAGGTTGCCGATATGTGGCGTGAGTCTCCCGTTTCATTTGAAAGTTATTGGTGGCTTGGAGAATGGAAACGCAAAGGCTGGGATATTGATGAAATCATTTCGCTTACATTAAAATGGCATATAAGCTCTTTTAATCCTAAGTCATTGCCCATTCCTTTTGAGTGGAAGGAAAAAGTTGAATATTGGCTATCAAAAATGGGTTATCATTTTATGGTAGACTATGTGAAATACCCTGAAAAAGCTTCAGCAGGGGACAATGTTGAAATTAAAATCGGTTTTGATAACGTAGGAGTAGCGCCTATTTATAATCCTGCTGCTTTATCAATCCGACTTTCTTCAGAAAACGGAGAATACATTTTCCCGACTTCTGCCGATGTAAACGGATGGTTACCGGGTAAAAATCCTGAAAGATTTTATATTGACCTGCCTGAGGATATGGCAAATGGCGAATACTCTCTGGAAATTAACATTTCAAATCCTGTTATGGGTAGCATCGCTCTTTGTTCAGATGCCGATGAAAAGGACGGCTGGTACTCTCTTGCAAAGATTCAAATCGAAGATTAAAACACAAAGAGCAACAGATAAAAACTGTTGCTCTTTTAATTATACAATTAAAAAACGGTCGGAAATCCGACCGTTTTTGTTATTATTTATCTGCAAGTGCGCGATCAAGCCAAATTGAAGCAAAGTACATTGCCTCGTTCATACCGTTTTTTTCGGTAGATTTTACAACGTCGTCCTTATGCTCTGCGTTATTTTTTAAAAGCATAACCTTGACCTTGTCTGCAACATCGAGGTCGCCTTCCTTGTGGCTTGTAAGAATTTCAAGCTTGATAACAAACTTGTCGGACATATCGCCGTAGTAGATAACGTTTTTGCTACGTACGAGAGGTTTGCCCTTAAATGTTAAAAATTCACTCATTATAGGTACATCCTTTACTTGTTTTCGGGTATTTCTCTGTAAAGATTAAATCTGAAGAGAATAGATTCGTCATCAGGGTTTACGCAACGAACAGTAGCTTCACTGACTCGAGCACCATTTAGAATATTTGCAATACCCATAATCTGACAAAGCTTAGATTTAAGATTCAAGCAATCTCCGTCTGGAGTTTCAAGAAATACATCACCCTTGCAGGAGTCGAGTGCTTTAATAAAATCCGCAAAATCAACATCATGAAGTTCAAGTTTAAACATAAAAATCCTCCTGTAAAGTTAATATTTAGAACCTTTTGGATTCCATACACCAAAATTATATCCTACTACCTAAATATTGTCAAGTTAGAGTTGTAAAATACTTGACAAAATGCCAATTTTTTAATACTATTATTATTAATATGATAAAGTTTATTCTAAGGAGAATCAATTTATGAAAAACTGTGAAAAGAGTATGGATACTATTGTTGCTCTTGCAAAGGCAAGAGGATTTGTATATTCAGGCTCAGAAATATACGGCGGACTTTCAAACTCATGGGACTACGGCCCGCTTGGTGTTGAGTTTAAAAATAACGTAAAGCGTGCTTGGTGGAAAAAGTTCGTTCAGGAAAACCGTTATAACGTAGGTCTTGACTCTGCTATTATTATGAATCCTGAGACTTGGGTTACTTCGGGTCATGTTGGCGGATTCTCAGATCCTCTTATGGACTGTAAGTCTTGTCACGCTCGTCACAGAGCAGATAAGCTTATTGAGGATTTTGGTGGTCATGCAGAGGGTATGACCTTCGAGCAGATGAGCGAATACATTAAGGAGAACGGAATTAAGTGTCCTGAGTGTGATTCTACTGATTTTACCGATATCAGAAAATTCAACCTTATGTTCAAGACCTTCATCGGCGTTACCGAGGATGCAAAGAACGAGGTTTATCTCCGTCCCGAGACTGCTCAGGGAATTTTCGTAAACTACGCTAACATCCAGCGTTCAACCAGAAAGAAGTTGCCCTTTGGTGTTTGCCAGATTGGTAAGTCTTTCAGAAATGAGATTACTCCCGGTAACTTCATTTTCAGAACACGTGAGTTCGAGCAGATGGAGTGTGAGTTCTTCTGCGAGCCCGATACCGACCTCGATTGGTTCTATTATTGGAAGGATTTCTGTAAGAATTGGCTTCTCAACCTCGGTATTAAAGAGGAGAATATGAGACTTCGCGATCATGAAAAGGAAGAACTTTCTTTCTATTCTAAGGCTACTACTGATATTGAGTTCTTGGTCCCGTTTGGTTGGGGCGAGCTTTGGGGTATTGCTGACCGTACCAACTATGACCTTGGACGTCATCAGGAAGCAAGCGGTAAGTCTCTCGAATATTTCGACCAGGAAAAGAATGAGCACTACATTCCTTATGTTGTTGAGCCGTCACTCGGCGCTGACCGCGTTCTTCTTGCCTTCCTTTGTGAGGCTTATGATGAAGAGCAGGACGACAAGGGAGAGACCCGAGTTGTTCTTCGTTTACATCCTGCATTGGCTCCCTTCAAGTGCGCTGTTCTTCCTCTGTCCAAGAAACTTGGCGAACAGGCAGGCGAGGTTTATGATATGCTCGCAAAACACTTTATGGTAGATTATGATGACGCAGGCTCTATCGGTAAGCGTTATCGCCGTGAGGATGAAATTGGTACTCCTTTCTGTATTACTTATGACTTTGATTCTGTAGAGGACGGCTGTGTAACTGTTCGCGACCGCGACACTATGGAGCAGGAGAGAGTTAAGATTGAGGACCTCGTTTCCTATATTAACGAAAAACTAGTATTTTAATTTAAAACGCCCGTTTTATACGGGCGTTTTGCTTTTATAATGCTAAATAATTACCACATTTTATAGTTTGTTTATGTTATAATCAATTTGTAAAATATTCACTATGAGGTGATTTTATGTCGTTTAAGTTAAACCCTTTATTTTCTGACAATATGGTCATAGCGAAAGGAAGACCCGTTCGTGTTTTCGGCGAGGGTGACTGTGAAGTTACAGTATCTTTCCTTGGAGAAACCAAGACTGTAAACTGCAAAGACGGAAAGTTCCTTTGCGAAATGGCTACTCCCACAGAGTATGGCGGTCCTTACGAACTTGTAGTTTCTGCCAAAGGCAAAACCTACACCTTTAAAAACGTTTACGTTGGTGAGGTTGTAAT
>JAZONJ010000113.1:0-4704 GCA_045654425.1 Acutalibacteraceae bacterium | reverse complement strand
GTCATTCCGTTTCTTGACTCGGTAAGCGATATTGCTAAACGAATCGGCGCGGTAAATACCATAGTTAACCGTAATGGCAAGCTTTATGGCTACAATACCGATTATTACGGAATGAAGGCTCTGATTCAAAAAGTCGGACTTGATCTTCGAGGAAAAAAGGTATTAATACTCGGTTCGGGTGGTACAAGTAAAACTGCCCGTGTTGTTGCCACTGATATGGAAGCCGGCGAGGTATTAACAGTCAGCAGAAGAAAAACAGATGAATATATAACCTATGAAGAAGCAATAGAGCTTCACTCTGATGCCGAGATTATAATCAATACTACACCGTCGGGTATGTATCCTGACTGTGAGTCAAAGCCCATAGACATTTCTTTTTTTGATAGGCTTGAAGGCGCGATAGATGCGATATATAATCCTCTTTGCACAAATCTTGTGCTAGATGCCAGAACAAAAGGAATTAAGGCCGAGGGCGGACTGTATATGCTTGTTATGCAGGCTGTCGTTGCCGTAGAAAAATTCCTTGATACTAAAATTGAAGCAGATGTTGCCAAACGCGTATTCGCATCGATATTGGCATCAAAGGAAAACATTGTTCTGACAGGTATGCCGGGGAGTGGAAAGAGTACGGTAGGAAAGCTTATTAAGATAGACGGTTTTGAGATTATCGATACAGATACTGAGATTGAAAAACGGTGTGGTTGCACAATTAAGGAACTGATTGAAGCTAAAGGTGAAAAGTATTTTCGGGATTTGGAAACTGAGGTTATACGCGAAGTATCTGCCAAAGGCTCTCGGATTATATCTACGGGCGGTGGCGCGGTTTTAAGAGAAGAAAATGTGAAATATCTAAAGCGTAACGGCAGGATTTTCTTCATTAATGCCGAGCTTTCAAGACTTCGCGCAACTGATAGCAGACCTTTTTCCAATACCGAAGACAAGCTTGTGAATTTATATAACGAAAGAATAGATATCTATAAATCAACCGCCGATGTTACGGTGCCTGATATGGCAAAGCCTGAAGCGGAAGCAGAATATATTTTAACAAAACGAATGGAGCAGATACTGTGAAAATTCTTGTTATTAACGGCCCTAATTTAAATATGCTCGGTATACGGGAGCCTGACCATTACGGACGGGAAACCTATATGGATCTTGTTGCAAAAATACAAAATCACTGTAAAAAAAGAGGGATTGAGGTCGAAATTTTTCAATCCAACCATGAAGGCGACCTTGTGGATGAAATACAAAGAGCCTACGGAAATGCAGACGGTATAGTAATCAATCCCGCGGCTTTTACTCATACTAGCATTGCGATTTTAGATGCCGTTAAATCGGTTAATATTCCAACCGTTGAGGTTCATATTTCAAAGGTCGAAGAACGTGAGGATTTTCGTCAGATAAGTTACGTTCGTCTTGCCTCGGTGAAAACAATAACGGGTCACGGAACCGATGGATATCTTGAAGCAATAGATTTTTTAATTGAGAGTAAATGATATGATCGTAAGTTTCAAACCTAGCAAATTGTGTGGAACAATAGACGCACCGCCTTCAAAAAGTATGGCTCACAGATATCTTATCGGAGCGGCTTTATCGGGTCGAAAATGCACCCTCGAAGGTGTCGATTACAGCGAGGATATTCTCGCAACTATCGATTGCCTTAAAGCGCTCGGAGCAAAGATAACTACCGATGGAGATGTGGTGGTGGTCGAGCCTGATAAATTTATGCAGGTTGATAATCCTGTTCTTTTATGCAGAGAAAGCGGAAGTACCCTGCGTTTCTTTATTCCGCTTGCGCTTTGTCTTGGAAAAACTGTCACTCTGTGTGGTAGCGAACGGTTATTTGAGCGACCGCTCATTGTATATGAAGAACTTTGCCGGGAGAATAATTTCACGTTCATAAAAGAGCAAAACTCTGTGACGCTTTGCGGAAGACTTGAAAGCGGCAACTATAAAATACGCGGAGATATCAGCAGTCAGTTCATTACCGGACTGATTTTTGCGCTTGTTTATCTCGGCAAGGATTCATCAATCGAGATATTGCCGCCTTTTGAAAGCAGGTCGTATATCAATCTGACCTTATCGGCGCTTAAGTCTTTCGGTGCCGATGTAAGTTTCACGAGTGAATATAGAATTGATATAAGAACTTCAAAAATGAATGAGTTCTCAGGCAAAATAGAGGGAGATTATTCAAACGCGGCATTTCTGGATGCATTCAATCATATCGGCTCAAAAATTATTATCAACAATTTAAATCCTGATAGCTTGCAAGGCGACAGAGTTTATGACGAATATTTTAAAAAGATATCAAACGGCACGCCAACCCTAGATATTTCCGACTGTCCCGACCTGGGTCCCATACTGTTTGTTCTTGCTGCGCTTAAAAACGGCGCAACCTTTAGCGGAACAGACCGCCTCAAAGCTAAGGAGAGCGACCGCGGTAAAGCCATGCACGAAGAACTCAAAAAACTCGGTGGTGGGCTTGTTTTTGGAGATAATGTAATCACAGTACCTAAACAGGAGCTTTATTATCAAGGTAATGCTCTTGACGGACACAACGACCACCGTATTGTGATGGCTTTATCGGTAATTCTCTCAAAAACAGGCGGTGCCATTAATAATGCTGAAGCTGTTAGAAAGAGCTATCCGGGATTTTTTGAGGATATAAAACGACTGGGAGCGGAGGTTGCGTTAAATTAGCAATGTGCTCCTTTGCAAAAAACTAATAACCCCCAAGACCTCACTGTCTTGGGGGTTATGTTATGATATTTGTTTTTTCTTTATGATCAGATTAAGCAGTAACAGGACTGCCGTGAGTATTAAGTAAACAACCGCAAAGATTATTGCAAGAGAGAGAACGCTTTCAAAGAAGGTCACAGTCAGTGAATAAAGGGCTTTGGCGGTAATTGCAACCTTGCGAACCTCTTTTGAGAATAAAAGCAGGGCAGGGATAACCCCTGAGAGCAGAGCGGTTCCCAAAAGAGCGAAACAGATATGTTTTAAAAAGTCCTTTTTTCTGCATAGGAAATAGAGAAATACACCTGCTGCAATACCGAGTATTGAAGAAACGATTACACCTATATTTAAAATTTTTCTAATTATATACGCGTTTGATAATATCGTTTTTACAGAAGAGGGATTTGCGTATCTTACATAGCATTTAGCACATTCTTTAGCAAACCCTTGAAGAGATTCTTCTGCCTCATCGCTTATTACTCTGTTTTGTGTGAGAGCGTAATCGTAAAGCATATCATAAAACTCTTTTTCGATTTCTTCTACTGTAAAAGCTGAGGTTTTACTTAATAGGTTGCTCGAGAAAATATTATATGTTCTTTCTTCGAAAACATCCTTTTTGAGTTTTTCTTCGAAGAAATCTGTCGGCAGACCGCTCGGAATAGTAATATCCTCAAGATTGGTATACAGCGCGGAATAAGCCAGAGAAACGTAGTCGCTTTTGCCAATGACATATTTAATAAAGGCGTCAGAGAAGGCAACGCTGATTGCAGAACAAAGTGTTAGCAGGAAAAGACATAAACAAAGCACAAGGCAGACAAAAGTGCTGATTGTTCGTCTTAGAAAATTTGATTTATCCATTATATGCCCTCCTATTCATACTGCAGAATAACAGGACCGGAGACTAGTTTTGATACAACAAAGTATCTGTATGGGGTAAGTCCGAGTTCATCAAAGGGATAACATGTATAAAGAACAAGCTTTTCGGTTTCGCTCTCGAATCCAAAAGGATTGCCGTCGTGATTCGGTGCAGCACGCTCAACCTCGTAGATGTAGGTTCCGTAGTTAGTCTGAACCTTGATTTCGTCTCCAACTTTAACATACTGCAAACAATTAAAATGCCTGTTATTGTGTGCAGAGATGAGAATGGTTGAACCTTCTCCGGGGAAACGGCTTCCCATATAATGTCCGGCGCCTTTTCTGAGAATAGCATTTGTGTCGCCGAAATAAAGAGGAATCACATTTACAGAATCGTTGACCGTAATAGTTATTTCTCCGTATTTAGTGCCGACGGTAGGATAAGTGATTTTGCTGGCAGGAATCGTTCCTGAGTATCCTTCCATTTTTCCTTCGCCGAATATATCTTTATGAATTTCTTCACCGAAAGTTACGTTTGAGTCAAATGAAAACATTTCCCAAGCGTTAAGCGCGAGATTCAGAAATGGACTTAAAACAAGGTAAAGAAACAGGGTTATCGAAATGAAAAAAGCTAACGGAAAAACGATGTATTCCGTCAGCTTTTTTGTTGTTTTAAGAAACTTCAATTATTTAGAAAGGAGACCCTTCTTGGAAGCTACAACTACAGAAGCTGCGAGAAGAGCTACAAGACCTGCTACAGAAAGAACGATAACGGTGAAATCAGCCTCAGCACCGGTAACCTTGATTACGGGCTCATCTTTGAAAATTTCCTTTTCAGGCTCGTTCTTAGAAACGATAGTAACGTTTGTTCCGTCGAAGGTAAGAATGTTATTTACAGCCTCAGAAGCGTCCTTACCGAACTGGAGAAGCTTTTCTTTTTCAGCCTGGGGAAGAGCGGTGAGCTCTTCTACATTATGGATATGATCCTGCTGAACGAGTTCCTTAGAAGCTTCAACCTTCTCAAGAACCTGAGTTGCCTGTCTGTTGGAAATATCAACTGTCTTCATGTAGCTTACAGCCATGTTGATGTAGTTTTCGGGAATTTCGAAGTAA
>JAZONJ010000112.1:0-5001 GCA_045654425.1 Acutalibacteraceae bacterium | reverse complement strand
AGCTCTTCGAGTATTGCAAGTCCTTGGTCGATAGTCTTAGCGAAAGCCTTTTCTTCGTTGGAAACAACCTTGAGAATGAGGTCCTTCTTTTCAACAAGCTCGGGGTAAGCCGATTTGTTCTCGCCTATAACAACCTCAACCATCTGGGTTAAGAAAGCATCCTTAATTCCGATGAGTCTGCCGTGACGGGCAGCTCTTCGGATTAGGCGGCGAAGTACGTAGCCTCTTCCTTCGTTAGAGGGAATAACGCCGTCGCTTATCATAAAGGTCGAACTTCTCGCATGGTCGGTAATAGCGCGGATGGAAATATCGGTGTTTTTATCTACGCCGTAGGTCTTGCCCGAGAGCTCACAAACCTTGTCAAGAATCTTTCTGACAGTATCAACCTCGAACATATTGTCAACCGACTGCATAACGCAGGCAAGTCTTTCAAGACCCATACCTGTGTCGATGTTTTTATGTTCAAGCTCGGTGTAGGTGCCGTCGCCCATATTGTTGAACTGGGTAAATACGTTGTTCCAGATTTCCATATATCTGTCACATTCACAGCCCGGCTTACAGTCTGCGCTTCCGCAGCCGTATTTCTCTCCACGGTCGAAATAAATTTCCGAACAAGGACCGCAAGGACCTGTTCCGTGCTCCCAGAAGTTATCTGCCTTGCCAAGTCTTACAATATGCTCTTCGGGAACGCCAATCTTATCTCTCCAGATAGCGTAAGCCTCGTCATCTTCTTCATAAACAGAGGGCCAGAGAAGGTCTGCGGGAATCTCGAGGGTTTCGGTTAAGAATTCCCAAGCCCACGGAATAGCCTCGTTCTTGAAATAATCTCCGAAAGAGAAGTTTCCGAGCATTTCGAAATATGTGCCGTGACGTGCGGTGTGTCCAACACGCTCAAGGTCGGGAGTACGGATGCACTTCTGGCAGGTGGTAACTCTGTTTCTCGGGGGAGTAACCTCTCCTGTGAAGTATTTCTTCATCGGCGCCATACCCGAATTTATAAGTAAAAGCGACTTATCGCCTTGGGGAACAAGGGAGAAACTCGGAAGTCTCAGATGTCCTTTGCTCTCGAAAAACGAAAGATATTTTTCTCTTAAATCATTAAGGGATGTCCATTGCATAATTATCGTCCTCTTTTGCAAGAAATTTATATTTTTACATAGATAATAATATTATATACACTATACCGCACTTTGTCAATAAAATGAAAGACCGCAATCAAAAGTGATTACGGTCTTTAAATTAATTCTTTTTATCCATCTGTCTGATAAATTTAAAAGTTTCATCTTCGCCCTTTTCCGCGAGCATGCGAAGCAGCATTTCGAGTGTCTCTGCGGTCTCTTTGTGCATACTAAGCCTTGCGTTTCCGCGCAAAAAGTAATTTATCGGGTGCTCATCAGTATAAGCTTCGCCCTGATAGGTCTTGCTTGCGGCAACGCGGTCGCAGAACATTTCGATAAGATATTTTGTCGGCATTTTCACAGGCTCATATCTTTTGGTAGCGGGATTCACATCATTCCAATATTCAAAATGGTGTTTATTTCTGCCCTTATGATGAAGCCATGCTGCTGAATAGCCGAAAAGCTCTCTTTCTTTTTCGTTGGGGCTTCGGTTTCCGAGGAAATATTTCGCACCCACAAAAAATTCTGCAGGGGAGAATTTTGAAAGGTCGTGTCTGAGCCCTTGCCAAAAAATTCCCGCCTTTTTTGCGTGCTTTATTACAAGATGTCTATGGTGGCAAATTACTTTTAAATGTTTTATCGGATGTATCATTTTATATCAAAAAATTCCTTAAATTTGATAAGCTTTGCTTCAGCTTCTTCGCGTGTTTTTCCTGCAATGCAGTAATAAACCTTGCATTTCGGCTCGGTGCCCGAAGGACGAACCGCAACAAAACTTCCGTCTTCGAAGTTGAAACGAAGAACATTTGAGGGAATAAAATCAACGGGCGGAGCGAGCAAGAAGTCGTCAATAGATGCGACCTTTACACCTGCAACCTCTGTGGGGGGATTTTCTCTGTAAGAAGTCAGCACAGCCGCCATTTTATCATTTCCGTCAATACCGGGGAAGTAGGTGGAGGACTGAGTATCAATATAGTAACCGAGATTGTTGAAAATATCTTCGAGTACATCAATAAGATTTTTACCCTGTTTTTTGTAGTAAGCGGCAGCCTCGCAAATCATAAGGGAAGCCTGAACAGCATCCTTATCTCTTGCAAAATCGCCTATGAGACAGCCGTAGCTTTCCTCGTAACCGAAAACATATTTCTTATCTCCAAGTGTGTTGTGTTTTTGAATCTTGTCGCCGATAAACTTAAAACCGGTAAGACACTTTTCAACCTCAACACCAAAGCTTTTCGCAACGAGGTCTCCGATAGGAGAGGTAACGATTGTGTTAATCATTACGGCGTTGTCGGGTAAAATACCTTCTTCACTCATACGGGTAAGGATATAGTGAAGAATAACAGCTCCCGACTGGTTGCCTGTCATAAGTTCGAATCTTCCGTTACCGCAGTTAATTACCGCGCCGAGACGGTCGCAATCAGGGTCGGTTGCGATTGCGAGGTCAGCGTCTCTTTCCTTCATAAGAGCGATAGCTTCGTCATAGGCTACCGTCATTTCGGGATTGGGACTCTTAGTGCCCGAAAAATCGGGGTCAGGTTCACACTGGGAAAGTACGGGAAGAACGGTATATCCGGCCTCGTCAAGAACGTCACGAACAGGAACATTACCTGTTCCGTGCTGAGGAGTATAAACAACTCTGATAGGCTTCTGCTCACCGTCATCGTCAAACTGTAAAGCTAAAACCTCTTCGTAATAAACCTCGTCAATTTCATCGAGAACAAATTCGACAAGTTCGCCTGCTTCTTCAAGTGACAGGCAAGAAACTTTAAGCTCATCTTCGACCTCTCGGACAAATTTTGAAACAGCGTCGGCAAGGTGGGGAACAAGCTGACATCCGTTAGAGTCATAAAGCTTGTAACCGTTATATTCGGGAGGATTGTGCGAAGCGGTTATCATAACACCGCCGAAACATCCGAGGTATCTTACAGCAAAGGAAAGCTCGGGAGTAGGGCGAAGCTCAGAGAAAATATAAGCCTTGATTCCGTTTGCTGCAAGCACGCCTGCCGTAACTTCGGCAAAAAGACGACTGCAATGACGGTTGTCATAAGAAATAACAACGCCGTCTTCTTTGGCAGTGCCGCCGACCGATAGAATGTATTTAGCGTAACCTTCGGTAGCCTTTGCAACGGTATAACGGTTCATACGGTTGCATCCCGCGCCGATAACACCGCGGATACCCGCAGTGCCGAATTCCATTTCAGTATAAAAACGGTCTTTTATTTCATTTTCATTTCCCTCAAGCGCGCGAAGCTCAGCGGCGGTATCAGGGTCGGAATTTTCTATCCAATGTAAATATTTATCTTTAACACTCATTTGTAACACCTCGAGAATAAATATACGGTAATTATATCAAAAAATTCCCCTAATTACAATACTATTTCTTCGACAAACCAACGATTTTCCTCTAGAAAAATGTAGGTTTCGCGGTTATTTATGCGGCAGGTGTAGCGGATGCCTGCTCCACCTGCTTTAAGTGAGGCTGCTTTTCGAATGTCGAGCACCCTATCAATGTAGAAAACCGTTCCGTCATGCCATAAAAGTTTTACGGGAATTATTCTTCCATCGGTGTCAAACCGCGCGACAACATCGACATATCTTTTTTTGTAATTCATCTAAACCATCCTTCAGGGTGTACTGTGTGGTCATCATAAGGAGAAAAGCCTGTGAGAGATACCTCTTTCAAAAGACAGGCAGGCTTTACACAACCGCTGCCAAAACGGAATTTGAGGTTATCAACAACCGTTTCAAGCGTTTTCATTTTTTCTTCTCTTTTTGCCGAGCCGAAAATATCGAATTGTACCGTTTCATCACGGGAGCAAAGTTCAGAAACCGATATTCCGATACTGCGTATTGAAAATGGCATTTTGAGGTTGGCGTATATGAGTTCCATTGCGTATTTCATAAGTGTATTTGCCGAGCCTGCGGGGTTTTCAAAGGAGATTTGTCTTGTGAATGACTGAAGATGAGCATCTCTGACTGAAACACCTACGTTCCGACATAAAAAGCCTTGTTCACGCATTCTGCGGGCTACGCTGTCGGCAAGCACCATAAGTGTCATTTTGATATCCTCAAAATTTAAAAGGTCGCGAGGAGCCGTGACCGAATTTCCGATTGATTTTACATTTCTTAAATCGTCAATATGTGAAACGGGACTACTTTCAAGTCCGTTTGCAAAATCATAGAGCATCAGCCCGTTTTTACCGAGAAAAGAACATAGATTTTCGGGCTTTGAGGTAGCGATATCTCCAATCGTAAAAATACCTCTCGATGCTAGCTTCTTTTCGGTCGCTCTTCCGACATATAAAAGGTCGCGGGCAGGGAGAGGGAAAATCAGTTCTTTATAGTTTTGTCTGCCAAAAACGGTAACTGCATCAGGCTTTTTATAGTCGCTTCCGAGCTTGGAAAAAACCTTGTTCCAGGAAACGCCGACCGAAACGGTTATTCCAAGCTCATATTTAACCTGATTCCTTATTTTTTCGGCTATAAGGTGTCGGTCGCGCTCAGTTTTTACATCGCTTGTCACATCAAGCCAACATTCGTCAAGCCCGAAGGACTCAACAAGGTCGGTATATTCCGAGTAGATTTCGCGAGCCATTTTTGAAAAACGGGTGTAAAGAGGATAGTTTGGCGGAACAACGACAAGGTCGGGACATTTTTGTTTTGCCTGCCATATAGGTTCAGCGGTTTTAACCCCGAATTTTGCGGCGTTTCCATTGGCGGTAAGAATAATACCATGCCGTTTTTCAGAGTCGCCTCCGACAGCAACGGGCAGATGCCGTATTTCGGGTCGGTGCAGACATTCGACTGAAGCAAAAAACTTGTTGCAGTCAACATGAAGAACCGTTCTGTCCAAAAAAATCCCTCCTCTAAAAGAACAAAT
>JAZONJ010000111.1:0-12067 GCA_045654425.1 Acutalibacteraceae bacterium | reverse complement strand
GTCCAACACGGGGAGCCAAAAATAACAGATAACCGTTCGGTTGTCTGTTATTTTTTTGTTTCTATATTTAAATCGCAAGACACCTTACAAGGTGTCTGTTGTTTTTGCAAATGTTATAGCGCGTTTATCACTCCGCATGCGATTTTAGTCCCTGTATTTCCAGCTGGTTGGGTATGGAAATCGTCAGGCTTACTGTGAATGACAACAGTTTTTCCAATAATATCCTTTACACGAAAGCGGTCGGTTGCAAAGGACTGATAAGCTCCACCGTTACATAGCATCAGTGGTGGCAGATCGCCAGAATGTGCGGGGTGTGGCTTACTTTTTGGGTTATAATGACTATTTGTATTTGCAAAATCAACGCCTGTGCAAGATTCTCCTTCGTGAATATGAAATCCGAAGAAACCGCTTTCTGATTCAGGCAATCCTTGAATATTTGCCTCTATTAAAACAGAGCGTGACAGCTGGTAGAAATTGACCTGACCGTGCAGTTTGGAATTGTTTTTCCCTCCGTATATACGCGCTACAGCAGATTGACAAAATGGCATTTTATTCATATTAACACCTCATATTAATATATGCTTATTATTGCGGTTTCGCTTAAATTGTGCTATTATAAAATAAATTTAAGAGTTTTTGTGAGGGTTTTATGTTCGGTTTTAAAAAGAGAAAGCCAAAAAATGATGAAGTGCTGAGTAAAATGGATGGCAGACAGGTTAAGTATGTTACACGACGTTATCACGATGAGAACGGAAATCCGAAAGAGGAGATACTCGGCAAAGCGGGTAGAATTGTTGTAATTGATGGTGAAATTCGGGTAATGTGTGGAGCTGTTGATGTTTTTCGTGCAATGGCAGAGGATTCTGAATATTACATTTTAATGAGCGGTAACGGAATGACTGTCAGGGGAGTTAACACCCTTAATGGTGAAAAAATGGAAATAACCGCTTATTATACCTACTATAGAAAATAGCAAGGAGAAATATAATGTCGAAATTTGTAGATAGAGCGAAGAAAACTATTTATGCTGCAATACCGGGGTTAAAGGATTTATCAAACGCTGTACATCCTAAAATTGATTTTTTGATGCTGATGCTACGAAATGTATGTGCCGGGGTTGCTGTAAGCCTGTTTTTGATTGAATTCTTCTTACACGGTGGACATGACACGCTTAAAGCGGTAGCCTATTTTATCGGTGCTGCGGCATACATATTTGAGTGTCTTGCGGTAACCGATTGCTTTAAATGCAAGGTACGACATACCGAAATGTTTATGGTATATTGTTTTGGTCCGCTGTATCTGCTTATGGGACTCGATTATATATTATTTAAATAATTTTCTTGATATTATTGCTTTAATATGTTAAAATACAAGAAAATCTTTTGAGGAGAATTGTTTATGCAAAGAGAAAGACTTGGAAGCCGACTAGGCTTCATACTTCTTAGTGCAGGCTGCGCTATAGGTGTCGGAAACGTCTGGAAGTTTCCCTGGATGGCAGGACAGTATGGCGGCGGTGCATTCGTTTTAATTTATTTATTGTTCCTTGTGATTCTGGGACTACCTGTAATGGTAATGGAATTTTCACTCGGACGAGCAAGTCAGGCAAGCCCTGTAAAGCTTTATCAGACCCTCGAAAAGCCCGGTCAGAAATGGCATCTTCACGGATATGTAGCACTTGTTGCGAACTTCTTGCTTATGATGTTCTATACATCGGTTACCGGTTGGATTTTCTATTATTTTTATAAGTTTTTGGCCGGAGATATGACAGGTATAACAAATGAGAATTCGGCAGAACAGTTCGGTAAAATGCTATCTAGCCCTCTGATTACTGTAGGGTTTATGGCAGTTGTCGTAATACTTGGCTTCCTTGTGCTGTCCTTTGGATTGCAGAAGGGTGTTGAGAGAGTTACAAAATATATGATGTCAGCTCTTGTTGTGCTTATGGTAGTTCTTGCTATCAATAGCTTTACGCTAAATGGCGCAGGCGAAGGTCTTACGTTTTATCTGAAGCCTGATTTTACTAAAATTAACGGTAACGTTGTAGTCGGCGCTATGAACCAGGCATTTTTCACCCTTTCGCTTGGTATCGGCTCGATGGCTATCTTTGGAAGCTATATCGGTAAAGAGCGTTCTTTGATGGGCGAGTCTATCAATATTCTTGTTCTTGATACATTTGTTGCAATTACTGCAGGACTAATAATTTTCCCGGCATGCTTTACATTTGATGTTGAACCCGGCGCAGGCCCGAGCCTTCTTTTCGTCGCTATGGCTAAGGTTTTCAATAATATGGTAGGCGGAAGATGGTGGGGCTCACTGTTCTTCCTATTTATGGTATTTGCTGCGTTCTCGACAATTATCGCAGTTTTCGAGAATATCCTTGCTTGCGTTCGTGAGATAACAGGGTGGGGAAGAGTTAAGGCTTGCGTAATATGCGGAGCTGCCGTTCTTGTTCTGTCGGTACCCTGCGCTCTTGGCTTCAACTTATGGTCCGGATTCGTTCCTTTCGCTTCAGGTTCATCTGTACTTGACCTCGAAGACTTTATCGTAAGTAACTGTTGTTTACCGCTTGGAGCTCTTTGTTATGTTCTTTTCTGCGTAAGCAAAAAAGGATGGGGATTTGATAATTTCCTCGCAGAGGCTAATGAGGGTAACGGCTTAAAATTAAAACGTTGGATGAAACCTTACCTCACTTATGTGCTTCCCATAATTATTGCGGTAGTATTCGTTGTGGGAATCTTCAACTTCCAGTTTGCAGACGGATTTACCATATGGGGCTGGCTTAAAGGTTTATTCTAAAAATTACAATGTAAATTATTAATATTCAGACTTAAAAACAAAGTTGTCAAAATAATCCCCGAAATCTATGAGATTTTGGGGATTATTTTGTGTATAGCACACAAAAAAACATTGACCTTTTAATAATAATTGTATATAATTAACTACTGTATTAATGAGAGATTTTATTAAAAAACCCAACTGATTAAGCAAATTTTACATAGATTTTTTTAGTGTATTTTGTCGGTTTTAGATGTCGGAATTTATCGAATATGACAAATAACGAAAATTACTAATCTTTACTGTTTTTTTGCAATTTATAGTAAAAAAAGTACAAAAAGATGTGAAATTTGAACAAATAGTGTAGGTGTTTTACGCAATTGTTAATGGACTTTTAAAATTTATAGTAATATAATAATAAATAATTAGGGGAATATTATGCCTATTTCTCTTTTAAAATTGTTTTTACCGGAATTTTTTGGAGGTTGAATCAATGAGTAAACTAAACATGAAGCAGAAACAATCACTGGCGGGTTGGGCGTTTGTCACTCCCTGGGTAATCGGTCTTATTTTCTTCTTTATCCAGCCTGTTACAAACTTCCTGATTTATTCGTTCAATACCTTTAAAATGGGGCAGGGCGGATATACTCTTGAACCGCTTGATAATCCTTTCAAACATTACATAGATGCTTGGACATCGGATGTTAATTATGCTCCGAGATTTGTCGGTGCATTTGAGCATTTTCTCTATGCAGTTCCGATTATCGTAGTATTCAGTCTTTTCTGCGCTATACTGCTTAATCAGGACTTCAAGGGCAGAGGCTTCATGAGAGCGATTTTCTTCCTCCCCGTTATTACGACATCAGGTGTTTTCGGACTTATTACAACCCGTGGTATGTCAATGGCAGGAGTCGAATCCGCCAATACCACCGAGGCTGCAACCTTCGATGTAACCTTGCTCACAGATTTCCTCATTGAAAGCGGCATACCTGCCTCAATCGTTGAAGCTCTTTCCGGTGCAGTTTCAAACGTTGCAGGGCTTATCTGGAATTCAGGTGTTCAGATTCTTATCTTCCTTATCGGACTCCTTTCAATTCCCGAATCATACTACGAGGCAGCGAAGGTCGAAGGCGCAACAGGTTGGGAGACCTTCTGGAAAATTACATTCCCCGTTGTTTCCCCCTTCATTCTCGCAAACTTCGTTTATACATTCATAACCGAGTGTATGTCAACATCCAACGGTGTTATTCTTTATGTTTCGCAGCTTTCGGGAGGTTTCCACTACTCTGAAGCTTCGGCTATGATGTGGATGTACTTCTTAACTATGGTCGTCATAGTGGCGGCGATATTTGGAATCGGCAGTAAGCTGATGGTAAGTTCAAGATAAGGAGGGAACGTTAATAATGGCTCAACCGAATAATATTCAGGCGAGAGATACGATAAGCGTTGCGTATTACGCAGGTAAAGCTCTCTTCAGTGTTTTAAGATGGTTTTTCTTAATAAGCGTAGGATTTATTATCGTTTACCCTCTGCTATATATGCTCAGCATGTCAATAAGAACTCCTGCTGACTACTACGATGTTACGGTAGTTTGGATCCCGAAGCATTTTACAATGATGCATTATGAGCTCATTGTCGGTCAGGTTGGACTTTGGAAACCGATGCTCAACAGTATTATAATCGCCTTCGGTTCAACTGCAGGACAGTTATTTATCGGTGCTCTTACAGGTTATGGTTTTGCTCGCTTCAACTTCAAGGGTAACGGACTCCTTTTCATCTTCGTTATTGTCACTATTATGATGCCGACGCAGATGATTCAGATACCGAGTTATCTTATCATGATGGATTTTGACCTGTTTGGAATTCTCAGAGCAATCCTCGGACATGATACAGGCATCAGACTTACTGACAGTTTTGCAGCGTTCCTTATTCCCGCTTTCTTAGGACAGGGAATGAGAGCCGGTCTCTTCATTCTTATTTTCAGAATGTTCTTCATTACAATGCCTGTTGAACTTGAAGAAGCGGCAAGAATTGACGGATGCGGATATTTAAAAACCTACATTCGTGTTATGCTTCCCAACGCAAAGACTCCGCTTTTCATTTGCGGAATGTTCTCAATCGTTTGGTACTGGGCTGACTACTTCGGAGCTTTCTCTTATATTTATTCTGATTCTCTCAAGCCTTTGTCAGTTCATCTTTATAACATAAACGATCTTTTAAATAAATATCTTGAAAGCGCACAGCAGAACAACAGTTATAAGATGCCTGCATGGAATGCAGCCTTGCTGTTTGGTCTCTTGCCGTTGCTTATCGTTTTCGTATTCGCTCAGAATTCCTTCAAGCAAGGACTTGAGCGTAGCGGTATTGTTGGATAAGGGGTGAACAGTATGAAGAAAAAATTATCAATTGCTTTAGCGATACTGTTAATTTTACAGGTTTTATCACCCTTATCAATGGTATCTGCGGCTGAAGCTGCCCCCGAGAAAACAATTTACCTTCTAGAGCGCAACGACGGAATAAAATACGAACTTGACGATCTTAATACATACACCTTCACTGTTCCCGTTGAGGCTAGATATTTCGTTGAGATGGATTACGTTACGGTTTACGAAAAGCCTGTAACACCTCAGATAGGTATTGTGATCGATGGCGGAAACGAGCTTGTTCTTGATACTCCTCACGCATGGAAGGTTCAGCTTAACGCCGAAACCGGACGTTTCGATACCGATGATCTCGGAAATGAACGTATTCCTGCTCAGGAGGTTGTAGAAGAAGAACAGTCGATTCGTTTTCTCATTCCTAATGAGACAGGTTCGACTGAAAAGGGTGTTCTTTTCACAGCGGGTGAGCATAGCGTTCGCTTCAATATGATTCGTGAAGAGATTATCGTTAAGGAGATTCGTCTCGTTTTAGCCGGAACGTTACAGTCTTATGAAGATTATAAAGCTGCTAATAAGGCTGCTTCTACAGTAAAGGATTTTTCTAATACCTATGAAGCAGAGCTTGCAGATAAAAAGTCGCATGCTGAAATTTCGGTAACTTACGACCGTTCATCTCCTGCAATCACACCTAACGACCCCGTTAAGATTATGTATAATGTTATCGGTGGTACAGGATTTGCTAATCCCGGTCAGTGGCTTGAGTGGCATATTGAAGTTCCCGAAGACGGCTACTACTGCATTGATTTTAAATACAGACAGAATGCTGCTCAGGGACAGTCGGTAAGACGACAGGTATATATCGACGGCGATATCCTTTTCGAAGATTTCAGCGAGGTTGTTTTTGGTTCTGCTGATGGTTTTGCGATTAAAACTCTTTCGACCAAGGATGGAACTGATGCACCTGTTTTCCTTACAAAAGGAGAGCACGCAATCAGACTTAAGGTTATCCTCGGTGAAGTTGCTGAACCTCTTGAGAAGATTCAGAATGTAATCCGTACTCTTAACGACCTTTACACCCAGATAGTTATTATCGTTGGTGAAACACCTGACGCATACCGTGACTATAATCTCGGCGACCACATTCCCGGACTTCTTGATACATTTACTAAGTCTGCAAATGACTTAAGAGATATCATGCCTTACTTTGAAGAAAAGGACGGCGAGAGAAATAGTAATACCGCTAGTATTGAACAGGTTATCAATCTTCTTGAAGAACTTTCTAAGTCTGAAAGAAAAGCGCCTACTGAGCAGGATAATCTCCGCGCACAGATCAATACTCTCGCAAGCCTTGTTTCAAGCATGAAAACACAGCCGCTCGAGCTTGATTCAATAACAGTACGTTCTACTGAAATTCCTGCAACCGCTAAAAAGGTTGGCTTCTGGGAAACCTTCGTTTACAGATTCAAGTCTTTCGTTAACTCTTTTGTAGGAGACTACAACGCTATCGGTGCAGCTGACGGAAAAGATAGTAAAAAAATAGATATTTGGGTAACAGTTAACGGACAGGAGGTCGCAGGCTTTGCAACAGGACGTGACCAGGCTCAGATAGTTACTCAGCTTGTTCGTAGCAGCTTCTATGAAGAAACGGGCGTTATGACAAATATCGCACTTATGGACAGCGGTACTATTCTACAGGCTTTCGTGTCTGGTAAAGGTCCTGATGTTGCGATCTTTGTTCCGACATCTGTTCTTGCTAACCTATACTTCAGAAATGCGGTAGTAGACCTTGCTGCAGAGATGCCTGATTTCAACAAGGTTAAAGAACGTGTATATCCCTCTGCATTCGTTCCTTTGTCATATAAGGATAGAGTTTACGCTCTTCCTGAGGTACAGAGTTATAATATGCTTTATTATCGTACAGATATATTTGAAAAGCATGGACTTACTGTTCCTAAGACCTGGGATGAATTCTACGATACAGCCATCAAGCTTCAGAAGAAGGGCATGGAAATCGGTATCGCAGGTATGGAATTCTATCACTGCTTACTTATGCAGAACGGCGGCTCTCTTTATAATGAAGATTTAACCGCTACTAACTTTACAACAGAGGAATCTATTAAGGCATTTACTCAGTATACCGAGATGTATACAAAGTACGGTCTGCCGCTTTCATTCTCGGCACTTGACCGTTTCCGTACAGGTCAGATTCCTATGCTTATTTCAAGCGCTACCTTCTTCAACAACTTGACCCTCGGTGCAATCGAAATTGCTAACCTTTGGTCAATTGCTCCGATGCCGGGTACTATTCAGGCAGACGGAAGTATCAGATATGACTCTGACTGTAAGATAAGTGGTGCGATGGTACTCAAGTCTACCGACGATAAGGAAAGCTCGTTCAAATTCCTTGAATGGTGGACAAGAGACGAAGTACAGAAGGATTTTGCGTTTGAGTGCGAAATCAGATTCGGTATTGCGGCAAGATATTTCCCTGCAAATAAATCCGTTCTTGATTCAATGCCTTGGGGCAGAACCGAGTATGAAGCATTACATTTCCAGAGAGAGCATGTCACAGGAATTCCGCTTTCTCCTGCAGAATACTATGTAACACGTAACTTTAACAACGCTTTCAGAAAGGTTGTTTATGATTACGAAAATCCGCGTGATGTAATTTACCGTTACGGACGCGAGACAAATAACGAGCTGACTCGTAAGCTCAAAGAACTTGGATTAATAGAGGGGTGAGGACTATGGAAAAGAAACAAACCTTTTTAAGTAAATACGGTAACGACTACTTTTTCTTAGGACCTTGGCTTCTCAGTTTCATGATCTTTACCGTAATCCCGATCATTGCATCACTATTTCTCAGCTTTACCAACTTTGACATGGTTCAGACACCTCAGTTCGTTGGTATTGATAACTATCTGAGACTTTTCCTTGATGATGACATCTTCGTCACATCACTTATGAACACATTGTTGTTCGCTTTAATTTCAGGTCCGGTAGGATACATTTTAAGCTTCGTTTACGGTTGGCTTATCAACGACCTTGGACGTACGGCAAGAACAATTCTTACATTCCTCTTCTACACACCTTCTCTTGTCGGCGGTTCATACCTAATTTGGACCTACCTTTTCAGTAACGACGCATACGGAATCCTCAACAGTTTCCTTATGAGTAACGGATTTGTCGATACACCTATCCAGTGGCTTACCGACCCTGACTATAACTTCGGTGTTGTTGTAATCGTAATGCTCTGGGGCGGTATGGGAACAGGCTTCCTTTCCTTCGTTGCAGGTTTCCAGGGACTTAATAAAGCTTACTTTGAGGCTGCTGCTATCGACGGTATCAGAAACCGTTGGCAGGAACTTTGGTATATAACCCTTCCTCAGATGGGACCTCAGCTCCTCATCGGTGCCGTTCTTTCAATATCGGGTGCGTTCTCTGTAGGTACAGTTCCTGCAGCACTTACCGGTAACCCCAGTACCGACTATTCGACACATACTTTGTTACTGCACATTCAAGACTATTCCGCAAGCAGACTTGAACTTGGATATGCGTCAGCAGTCGCTGTCATACTCTTTGTAATTATGATTACAGCTTGGGTAGGACTTCGTAAGTTACTTAGCTCCATTTCCGGAGATTAATGAGAGAGAAAGGAGAAATTTAATATGAAAGCTAGAGCCGGTCTCACTCGTTCAATCTACGGAAATCTTATATCGGGATTTTTCCTGATAGCAATGGGAGTATTTATTGCATTCCCGCTTTATTACAGTATCATTAACGCATTTAAGCCTGTTAGTGAATTGTTCTTATTCCCTCCGAGATTTGTAGTTTATCATCCAACCCTCGATAACTTCGTTGGTATTGTCAGAGTTTATTCTAACTCTCTTGTTCCTATTGAGAGATATATCTTCAATACAATATTCAACTCTATCGTTCAGACACTTATTTATATGCTGGTTGCTTCGATGGCAGCTTATCCGCTTGCTAAGAAGAAGTTCCCCGCAAAGAACATCATTTATTACGGAATCGTTTTTGCGATTATGTTCACGGCAGACGTTACTGCTCTTCCAAGATACATAATGCTTGCAAAGCTCGGACTTCTTGATACATATTGGGCACTTATCCTTCCCGGTATCGGCGGTTCTTTCGGCGTATTCCTTATGATGCAGTTCATGTCGACCGTGCCCGATACAATTCTTGAGGCTGCACGAATTGACGGAGCAGGAGAGAAGTACATATTCTTCAAAATAGTTATGCCGGCAGTTAAGCCTGCTGTTATGACACTTTTCATCCTTACTTTCGTTTCTGCATGGAATGCAACCGCAGGAAACCTCGTTTATAGTGAGGAACTCAAGATGTTGCCGACTGCGATATCGCAGATTAATGCTGGTGGTATTATGAGAGCGGGTATTTCTGCTGCCGCTTCGGTAATCATGATGATCCCACCGATAATTTCCTTCCTTGTAAGCCAGAGCTCCGTTATGGAGACGATGGCTCACTCCGGAATTAAAGACTAATGCGCGAAAGGAGAAGTATTGTGAAAAAGCATTTAAAAACAGTTGCACTTGCACTGCTCATAATTTCAACACTTTCATTTTCTTGTAGCGCACTGTCGCAGGGTTCGGACTATATGTACGACGGATATAATGAATCATATGCTGCTCCTGCAGCGTATGTCGCAGGTAAGGTTTACACAGGCCTTGATATTGGAACAACTTCATTAAATGGTGCTCAGGACCTTTATGTAAGCCCTGAAAACGAGCTTTATATCGTTGATACAAAAAATAGCAGAATCGTTATTACCGATTCTAAAATGCAGTTTGTAAGAGAGATTAAAGAGTATATTGAGAATGGCGAGGCAAAGCCTCTTAATCAGCCGAAGGGTGTATATCTCGGTTATGATGGACTCTTGTACATCTGCGATACAGGCAATAAGCAGATAATTGCCTTAGATAAGGAAAATAACCTTGTCAAAAAAGATATCGGTGATGAGATTGTTGCCGTTAATAAGAATATTGAGTTTAAACCTGAAAAGATAGTAATGGATAAGGAAAAGACAATTTATGTTGTCGACCCTAATATCTATCAGGGTATTCTTCAATATGACGAAAACCTTAACTTTGAATCATTCTTCGCACCGAATGACGTTACCGTTACTGCTTCGGTACGCTTCCAGTATATGTGGAAGAACTTCTTTAGCGATGAGCAGAACGATTTCATGCAGCTCGCTCTTCCGGCTCCGTACAACAATGTATTTATGACTTCGGATAATTTCATTTATACAACTGCTACCGGTGTTGAGATAGGCGATGAGTTAAAATGTCTTAACGCTATCGGTAAGAATATTCTTGTAACACCGCAGACTCAGCTTGGTCAGGTTGCTTTCGGTGATCTCGAAGTTTCATATGAGGGAACAAAGCAGATAACAAGCTACTTTGTTGATATCCATTGTGATGAAAACGGACTTATAAGTGCAATCGACCAGAAGAGAGGTCGTATCTTCCAGTATGACAAAGAATGCAATCTTGTTTGTATTTTTGGCGGACTCGGAAAGAACAAGGGTATCTTTGATAATGCTGTTTCTATTGAAAAACTTGATGGAAAGTACATAGTGCTTGACGCTTCTACAAATACAATTACATCTTTTGAACCTACTGAGTATATCGAATCTGTATACGAAGCTCTTGATTATTATAATCAGGGTCTTTACGAAGAAAGCGTTGATCTTTGGGAAAACATTCTTAATCAGAACAATAGCTATACTACCGCATATAAGAGCATAGGTCGTGCATATATGCAGCAGGGCTTCTATAAGGATGCTATGGATATGCTTGAAAAGGGTAATGACAAGTATTTCTATTCTATGGCTCTTAAAGAGTACCGCAAAGAATACACCAGAAACAATATGTGGTGGATGGTAATTCTCTTTGTGGTAGGTTTAGGATTGGTCGTTAACGGAATCAAGAGGCTCAGGTTCTGGCTTCTTTCAAGACCTTTTCCGAAGAAAAATAAAAAGAAAGGCTGATGAGGTGACAATATGAATACTATTATTAAACTTGGTCGGTCTTTGATTATTGCTTTTAAAAACATAGGAAAAGATCCTTCAAAACGTTTCAAAAAAGAGTATGTTTATCATCTTTTCCGTCTGTTTACACACCCGATTGATACCTTTAATGACCTTAAGTATGAGGGCAAGAGTTCAGTTACTCTCGCAAACATACTTATTGGAATTTGGTTTTTAGAAACGGTCATCAGTACCGGTATGACAGGCTACCTTTTCGCAGGAGCTCCGCAGTCTCCCGTTATGGCACTTGCAACCACAGCAGGTTTTGCACTACTTTGGTGTATTTGTAACTGGTCGGCATGTACTTTGTTTGATGGAGAGGGAACCTTCAAAGAAATATGGGTAGTAACCGCATATGCGCTTTTACCGATGCTCATATTTGAACCGTTTGTAATTATTTTCTCAAATATTGCATCCACCGATGAAGCAATTCTTGTTTCTACTATTCATATACTCGGACTTATATGGACACTCATCTTAGAGTTCCTCGGTATGATGGTTTGCCATCAGTTTACTGTTACTAAAACAATCCTTTTGGCAATCGTATCAATCGCAGGTATATTTGTAATCGCGTTTATCGCGCTTATTTTCTTCTCGATTTCTCAGCAGTTTGTTGACTTTATTTCGAGTATTTGGACAGAAATTATATTGTAAGGAGATGACAGAATGAAAAAGTTTTTATGCTTACTAATCGCTGCTTTCATGCTGTTACTCTCCGTATCAGTTGCTGCAGCAGAGGATCCTGCAGAATCTAAGGCTCCAGAATATACAAGAGGAAAGAAACTTGTATCGGGAGATATGCTCGTTGTCGCAGAGAACGATAACGTTGCTCTTTCGGTAAACG
>JAZONJ010000110.1:0-2438 GCA_045654425.1 Acutalibacteraceae bacterium | reverse complement strand
GATGAAACAAAGGAATGTTTCGCTCTTCGTCCGATGACCTGTCCTTTCCAGTATCAGGCTTATTTAAACCGTCCTCGTTCATACCGCGACCTACCGCTTCGCTATAACGAGACTTCTACCCTCTTCAGAAATGAAGATTCGGGCGAAATGCACGGTCTGATTCGTGTTCGTCAGTTCACTATTTCCGAGGGTCACCTTATGTGTACTCCCGAGCAGTTGGAAGACGAGTTCAAGGGTTGTCTCGACCTTTGCATATTTATGCTAAAGACTCTCGGACTTTATGAAGACGTTTCCTACCGCTTCTCACAGTGGGATCCCGATAACAGAGAAAAGTATATCGGAACCGAAGAGCAGTGGAATGAGGCTCAGGGCGTTATGGCAAGAATTCTCGACCACCTCGAGATTCCTTATAAAGTCGGCGTCGGTGAGGCTGCCTTCTACGGACCGAAGCTCGACATTCAGATTAAGAATGTTCACGGCAAAGAAGACACCCTTATCACAATTCAGATTGACCAGATGCTCGCTGAAAAGTTCGGTATGGAATACACCGATAAAAACGGCGAGAAAAAGAACCCCTACATCATTCACAGAACCTCAATCGGTTGCTATGAAAGAACTCTCGCTCTGCTTATTGAAAAGTATGCAGGCGCATTCCCGCTATGGCTCGCACCCGAGCAGGTTAGAATTCTTCCGATTGCTGACCGTCATCACGACTATGCGTATGAGGTTAAGGCAGCTCTTGAAGAAATGGGTATGCGCGTAGAAGTTGACACAAGAAACGAGAAAATCGGTTATAAGATTCGTGAAGCTCGACTCGCACGACTCCCCTATATGCTGACTGTCGGCGATGCTGAGGTCGAAGCAGGTACAGTTTCTGTCCGCGGACGCGGAGAAAACGGCGACCTCGGCTCGATGTCACTCGCAGACTTTAAGGCACGCTGCAAAGAAGAAATTGATACAAAGAAGATTTAAAAAGAGACCCGAAAGGGTCTTTTTTTAATGCAGAATATTGCTTCGCAGACATTTATACCCATCACGAATTATAAAAATACAGTACCTAATCCCTTCTGTTAATCATCCTCTCAAAAAGGTCTTTATCATAAGAAGGTTTATGTTCTTTTTCAGTTCTCTTATATTTATAATTTTCTTTATTTATTTCTTTAATATAAGATGTGTGGGTTGGCGATTTGGAAACTGTTGGTGTTAGCGAATTGGAAACTGTTAGTTTTTTCGCCTTCCACTCGCTAATTTCCAAATTAATCGCTAACACTCTGGCGGAATTGAAGCCGGGCTCAATACACTCTAAAAGTATGTTTCGGTCAATCAGGCTTTTTATCGCTTTTGATACGTTGGGACGCAACATCCCTGTCATTTTACAAAGCGTTGATACCGAAAACGGCTCACCGCCCTCGGTATGAAATCCAAGCGTGTACCGAATTACACTAAGAAGAACCCTATATTCCCGAGCAGAAAGGTCGGCTGTCATCAGCTTTTCGAGTAGTTCATTCGGGAATTTCGTAAAACCTTTATTTACCGTCACATCAATCAACCTCACTCATCGAGGCTATTGCCGAATTAATAAGACGTTGTACGTGACGTGCCGAATAGCAAAGCTTGTCCCCTATCTCCTCGAGGGTTTCGCCGTTTATGTATTTTCTGAAAAGAAGCTCACGGTTTTCGGTGTTTTCAACCGCCGATATCTTCTCGGCAATATCCTCTGCCGTTACTGTAACACTTTCGAGCAATGGAATGAGAAATTTTTTATCGGTCGGATAAAGCTCTATGTCGCGCATCAGTTTTTCTGCCCGCATTTTAAGTTTTATATAGCTCGCAAGGTAGCTTTTCATTTCTATCACACTCATTAAAGCACCCCCAGACCCTTAAGGGAAAAATACTGACCGTAGGAATAATTCGTTCGGTGCTCCTTGTTGAATTCATCAACCTCGATTATTGCCTTTGCAACATCAAACTCCTGTACCTTTTTCCTGCTTTCTGCAGACCTTTTTTCCGATTCTTCTCCGAATTTTTTGCAAAAATCGCTGCAGTACTTTTCTCCCTTCAGCGCCGCTTTTTTGAGACAGAAGGCACACTTTTTAACCTCGATTTTACTGATATGTAGGCTCATACAGTTCGGGCAATAGCTCACCACCTCATTTATGTCTCCGCTTTTCGCAAACTCGACTACCGGCAGAGAAAACTCGGCTTTACAATTTTTACATTCATACATATTTTTGTCCTCCTGAATTTTTTAGTTGACTTTTACTGAATTCTGTAATAAAATGTAGTTAAATGTCGAACGTATTACGCAATTCAGTAATTTATCTTGATTATATTACTGATTTACGTAATTGTCAAGGACATTTTTTACTGATTTACGTATATGTCCGAATGTACGGACAGCAGACAAAATATAATATGAATGCAAAGCGCAAAGTGCA
>JAZONJ010000109.1:0-2771 GCA_045654425.1 Acutalibacteraceae bacterium | reverse complement strand
GGACATGAGTCAAGTGCCGGCGACTTACTCTTTTCAACCAATACCTGTCTTCCTTTTCTTACTAATTGTTGAATAGTAGGCATTTTGTTAAATTTTTAATTGTTATATATTGTTTTATTATTTTCTATATCTGGTCGGCTTTTGAGCCGTGAAATATGAAATACACTTTTTCGGGGTGCAAAGTTACGGATAATATTTTATTCAGCAATGAAAAGGAGTAAAAAATAAAATAGCCTACCCCCGAAAATCCTTCGAAAAGCAGACTATTATATTTTTTTAACTATTCCGACCGTTTACGCGTCGCCTTTGAAGCCGCTCAATGGTGGAATGAAGGTCTTTCCGTCAGGCGTAGACTGTCCACCGTTCATATCTTCTGGCATACGGATGGTACCGAACTGATGCTCGTATTTTGCCACGTTTTCCTGAAGGGCAAACATCAGGCGTTTGGCATGTTCGGGTGTCAAAATGATACGGGACTGAACACCCGCCTTTGGCAAGCCTGGCATTACTCTTACAAAATCGACAATAAATTCTGAACTTGAATGTGTTATGATAGCAAGGTTAGCGTATGTACCCTGTGCCACTTCGTCTTTCAACTCAATCTGCAACTGATTGTTATTCTTCTGGTTTTCCATATTCTTTTAGCTTAATACATTATTATATATAGGGCAAAGATAGCAATCTACCTGCACATTCACAAGTTATACATCTGATAATATTTATCTTTAGTGCCCACGAAACCACCGGAGCACTTCAAACTAAAATAGTCAAAGGTGTTGCGACTTAAACATCTGTACCTCGGATGGCGAAGATGCTGTTCTTCGAAAATGGATTTCACTCCCATCCATTGCTTGACAGCACTGACGGCTTCTGATAGAGGGCTATGAAACGATTGAATAAGTACCAATATAAAAAACTAATCTTAAGAGCGCCCTCACAACTTTATCCCAAACTCCCTACACTACTGTCACCACCCTACAATCTGCTGACAATCAAGCTTACCATGTGAAGGGAAGCCCTAATACCTCCCTTCACTCCTTCACACCTACTTACCCTTCCACCACAATACAATACCGTAAACCACCCACATTCCCCATCTGAAAACACGGCCTGCAATCTTTTAGACAAAAACGGCAACAGATACAGTTAAAACAACCAATTCTATTTGATATATACATCATCTCACTAATGTGATACGGTTGTATCACATTAGTGGGTCGGTTGTTTCATTAGGGTAATTCGCTCGTATCACAAGGGTGGTTCATTAGGGTTTTCTTCATCTTTTATCGATTAAAACAAGATAAAACATGTACGGACAAAGGAGTTTATAATAGTAACGATTTAGTCTAAAATACTTGACAACAGGTATTTAGATATATTATATTTGCGATAGAAATAACTTAAAAAACAGCAATATATGATTCGAAAAATGATGGAAATTCTAAAGAAATGGTTCAAGAAAAGCAATGTCACAACCATAGAGAACGTATGCGTTGAGACACCCGTAGCAGTGGAAGTAAAAAACAAGAGGTCTTCGTTGCTAGACACTTTGGAGGGATACTTGTTCACATACTACGACTTCCGCTTCAACGTCCTGACGGAACAGACAGAGTACAGCCCAAAGGGAACGACGGACTTCAAGCTCGTAGACCAACGTGCACTGAACACCCTCTGCATTGAGGCACGCAGCCAAGGCATCAACTGTTGGGACAAGGACGTAAGCCGACTGCTCCGCTCGCAGAAGATAGCGGACTATCACCCTTTCCTTACTTATATGGCGCACCTGCCCGAATGGGATGGTGTAGATAGGGTCTCGGAACTGGCCCGACGAGTATCGGACACACCGGTATGGATGAACGGATTCCATCGCTGGATGCTGGGTATGACCGCCCAGTGGATGGGGATAGAACGCCAATGTGCCAACGCCGTAGCTCCCCTACTCATTAGCACCCAACAGGGTCGATGCAAATCAACCTTCTGTTTACGTCTCTTACCCGACGCCTTGCAAGTGTTCTACCTCGACAAGTTTGACATCACCAGCGTAAGCGGATGCGAGCAGAAGCTCTCGCTCTTCGGCCTGGTGAATATGGACGAGTTTGACCGCTATAACGAACGAAGCCAAGCCACCTTGAAGAACCTGATGCAACTCCGCAAGCTCACCTTCCGGAAGTCGCACCGTTCGTATTACAGCCAGCTCCCCCGCATCGCCTCCTTCAACGGTACGAGCAACCAGAAGGAGTTGCTGACAGATACCTCAGGTAGCCGCCGCTTCCTCTGCGTAGAGGTGAAGAAAAAGATTGACTGCTCGCCCATCGATCACGACCAGCTCTATGCCCAGCTGAAAACCGAGCTCTTAGCTGGAGAGCGTCCGTGGTTCAGTGCGGAGGAGGAAAAGGAGATTCAGGAGAACAACCTTTCCTTTTACAAGCAATCGCCCGCACAAGAGATTTTCTTCCGTTGCTTCCGTCTTCCTGCTGATGAAACAGAAGGCAGACTGATGACCGCAACCGAAATCTTCTGTCGATTGCAAAAGAAGTTTCCGGCAGCTCTGCGTAATAGCAATGCCAGCCAGATGGGCAAGGCTCTGCAAGCAATCGGAGTGAAAAGTATCCATACCCGAATGGGGAATTCTTACTGTGTGGTGCCTGTGTGGTAAGCGTCTCCGCGATTCTCTATTGTCAAGTTTGGCATCTTCTTCTACCTTTGCTTCTCTTAATTTAAACAGATAAATATGATAGAAGCAGACATTCGTTTTCAGCAGACTTGGGAAC
>JAZONJ010000108.1:0-1736 GCA_045654425.1 Acutalibacteraceae bacterium | reverse complement strand
GATAAGTGAATATAAGAAATTTATCGAAAAGACCTTCGGAGAGGGAAGTTGTTACGTACTTAAAATTCGTCCTGTTGGCGGATATGAAATCAAGTTTTAAAAAAAGTGGGAGAATTTCTCCCACTTTTTTCTATTTTTTTGTAAATTTATGTTGATAAATTTGAGCAAATGTTGTATACTAACTAAAGATATGCGTTTATTTAAAGGTGTGGTAAAATTATGTTTGAAAATTTAAGTTTATTAGCAGTTGACTGGAACCTCGGAATTAATGTAACGATTACGGGTATTGTAATTGTATTTGCAATGTTAGTTCTGCTTGTTTTGATTCTTTCTGCATTTGGCTCAATTTTCAGTAAAGGTTCAAAAGTTAAAGCTGAGAAACCTGCTGTAGAGCCTACTGTAGTTAAGAAGGAGACTCCTAAAGTTTCTGCTCCTGTTGTTGCCAATACTCAGAACAATGATGAGATTATTGCTGTAATTGCTGCTGCAGTTGCTGCAATGTATGAAGGCAGCGACGTTCAGCCTGTAATCAGAAAAATTAAGAGATCTAATTCTAAATCAAGACCTGCTTGGACTGCTGCAGGTATATTTGAAAATACAAGAGCGTTTTAAGAAAGGACGGATAGATAATGTCAATTTGGGATTCTTTTATTTCTACCGTTATTTCTATTCTTGGAGATTCCGGTTTTGCGACCTTCTTTATTGGTGAAGGTTGGAAATACGCTGTAATGATCGCTGTATCGTGCGTTCTTTTATATCTTGCGATTGTTAAAAAGTTTGAACCACTTCTTCTTTTGCCAATAGCTTTCGGTATGTTGCTTTCGAATCTGCCCGGTGCCGGTGTTTTTCATCCTGAGCTTTGGGTAGTTGGTAGCGAGGGTATCGACTTCGGCGCTGTTTTACATGATGGTGGTGTTCTCGATATACTTTATATGGGTGTAAAGCTTGGTATTTATCCGCCCCTTATATTCCTTGGCATCGGTGCGATGACCGATTTTGGACCGCTCATTTCCAATCCTAAGAGCTTTCTTTTAGGTGCTGCGGCTCAGCTTGGTATTTTCATTGCGTTTATCGGCGCTCTTGCAATCGGCTTCACTCCTCAGGAAGCAGGTTCGATCGGAATAATTGGTGGCGCTGACGGCCCTACGGCAATCTTCGTAACCTCAAAGTTAGCTCCTGATCTTTTAGGACCTATTGCAGTTGCTGCATATTCTTATATGGCGCTTATTCCTTTCATTCAAAAGCCGATAATGAAAGCTCTCACAACAAAGAAAGAGCGCATGGTCAGAATGACAGAGCTTAGATCTGTCAGCAAAACTGAGAAGATTATTTTCCCGATAATGGTTACCATTATTGTAGCTCTTCTTTTACCTGATGCTGCACCCCTTGTTGGTATGCTTATGCTCGGTAATCTAATGCGTGAGTCAGGTGTTGTTGACCGTATTTGTAAGACTGCTCAGAACGAGCTTATGAATATTATTACAATCTTCCTTGGTCTTACTGTTGGAGCTACAACCAACGCAGAAACCTTCCTTAATTTAAAGACACTTGGTATTATAGCTATGGGTCTTGTTGCTTTTGCAATGGGTACTGCAGGCGGCGTATTACTCGGTAAACTTATGTATATTCTTACTAAGGGTAAGGTAAATCCGCTTATCGGTTCTGCAGGTGTATCCGCAGTTCCTATGGCAGCCCGCGTTTCTCAGATGGTTGGTCAGCAAGAAGATCCCGGCAAC
>JAZONJ010000107.1:0-15438 GCA_045654425.1 Acutalibacteraceae bacterium | reverse complement strand
ACCTTTACGAATAAGGCGGCAAACGAGCTTAAGGAAAGAATTGCAGCAAAGCTCGGCGACGATTCAAGCGGAGTCTGGGCAGGTACATTCCACTCGGTTTGCGGAAAGATTTTGCGCCGTTTTGCTGACCGTATCGGTTATACTCCGAATTTCACAATTTACGATACGGACGACCAGAAAAGACTCGTTAAGGATATAATAAAGGACAATAATCTTGATGAAAAAATCTTTCAGCCAAAGGGAGTATTGTCGATAATCTCGGCTCAGAAAGAAAAGCTTATTACTCCTTCTGATTATGCCGCTTCTGTTGGAGATGATTACAGACTTCGTACAGTTGCGAAGATATATGAAACCTATGAAAACCGCCTTGCTACAGCCGATGCTATGGATTTTGACGGTATGATTTCCAATACGGTAAGGCTTCTTAATGAAAACGAGGACGTGCTCGAGTATTACTCTCAGAAATTCCGTTACATAATGGTCGATGAGTATCAGGATACCAACCATTCGCAGTATGTTCTTTGCAAACTGCTTGCAAGCCATTACAAGAATATCTGTGTTGTCGGCGATGATGACCAGAGTATTTACCGTTTCAGAGGAGCAACGATTGAAAACATTCTTAATTTCGAGCGTCAGTATAAGGATGCAAAGGTTATAAAACTAGAGCAGAATTATCGTTCAGTCGGAAATATACTTGATGCCGCAAACGCGGTTATTGCGAACAATCAGGGCAGAACGGGCAAAAACCTTTGGACCGATAAGGGCGCAGGAGACAAAATCAAGATATACACCGCTCTTGACGAACAGGGCGAGGCAAGATATATTGCCGACACAATACTTGAAAATGTAAGACAGGGTGCGAAATTCTCTGACCACGCGATTTTATATCGTATGAATGCTCAGTCAAGCTCGGTTGAAAATGTTTTCGCGAGAAGTGGTATTGCTTACCGAGTAATCGGCGGACACCGATTCTTCGACCGTAAGGAAATCCGCGATGTTATGGCTTATCTTCAGCTTATAAATAACAACTCGGATGATATGCGACTTCGCAGAATTATAAACGAGCCTAAAAGAGGCATTGGCGATACTACCGTAAATAACGCATCCTCGATTGCGTCATCTCTTGGAGTTTCGGTCTTTGAGGTTCTTCATAATGCTGAGCATTATCCTATGCTGTCCCGTGCGGCTAGAAAACTCTCTGATTTTTGCGAGATGATAGATGAACTGACCGAAGCGGCGCCGACTCTTTCTATTCACGAAATTTTCGAGCTTATGCTGGCAAAAACAGGATATATCGATACTCTGATAGCTGAGGGTCCCGAAGGACAGGAGAGAGCCGAAAACGTTCGCGAGCTTGCCACAAGTATTATGCAGTATGAGAAAGAAAACGAAGAAGCTACCCTTTCGGGATATCTCGAAGAGGTTGCTCTTATCAGCGATATTGACTCCTATGAAGAGGGAGCGGACGCTGTAATAATGATGACTGTCCATTCGGCAAAGGGACTTGAATTCGAAAGGGTTTTCCTTGTTGGTATGGAAGAGGGAATCTTCCCCTCAAATCAGGCGATATACGGCGGACCTGTCGAGCTTGAAGAGGAGAGACGACTCGCTTATGTTGCGATAACAAGAGCAAAGAAGCATCTTAACATTACAAATTCAAGCACAAGAATGTTATATGGAAGCACCTCAAGAAATCCTGCTTCCAGATTTGTGAACGAAATTCCTGAAATTCTTTGCGATATTAAATCAGAGAGAGGATATTTCCAAAGTAACGCAACTACTATACAGAAGCCGAAAACGAGCGAATATGACTATTCTAAGGTCTTCACAGCGCCGACGACTTATACTGCGCCATCTAAGAATAGCGGAGCTTCCTATTCTGTCGGAATGACGGTTGAGCATAAGACCTTTGGTCGCGGAATGATAACCGCTGTAACTCCTATGGCAAATGACTCAATGCTTGAAATTGCTTTTGAATCGGTAGGTACAAAGAAGCTTATGGCGGGCTTTGCAAAGCTTAAGATTATATAATTTTTTGGAGGTTAAAATATGACTCCGTTTCATATACCGGGTAGCAAGGTCGTTAAAACAACGGCAAAAACAGCGCTTACAGGTAGAAAAACCGAAGCGGCAATAGTTTCGCTTTTCGGTGTATTCTCATTTCTTATAATGAGCCTTCTGACATCGGTTATATCGGCAAATGAAGGCAAGCTTTTTGAGATTTTTTCATATGTCGTGAGTGTTCTGTTTTCTGTTTTTGTGATTGCGCCGTTAATGCTTGGGATAATACGCTTTTTCTGGAGAATGACCGACGGCGTTAATGATAACATCTCTTCTGTGTTTTATTATTTTGGAAGCCAAAAGCAGTATTTAAGAGCCTTCAAACTAACCCTTGTGATGTTTTTCAGAGTTGTAACGGTTCTTTTTGTCTGCTTATTGCCTTTTGCTATCGTCAGCCTTATATCAGGCACTCAGCTTTACGGGCTGCTCGGTTTCGAAATACCTCTTTGGGCGCCGAATCTCATTCTTATCAGAAGTTTCCTTTATATTTTAGGTGTTTGGGCCGCAATTCTTATTGTCTCAAGATATTATCTTGTGCCTGTTCTGGTAGTTATGGATGAAGAACTTTTACTGCTTGAGGCGGTTCATATTTCGAGTATGGTATCAAAGAAATCACTTTCTTCATTTATTTCACTTTTAGTTTCATTAATCGTATGGATTGTGCTATCGGTTCTTTTGATACCTGCGATTTATACCTTGCCCTTTGTTTTTGTTTGTTATGTTGTGCATTGTCGTTTTGCAATCACAAATTATAATCTCTTGATAGAAAATTTTGAAAACGATATGTCGGGATATTACTATGAAAAAGAATGATATAATTGAACTTACCGTTACCGCTATGTCGAGTGAGGGCAGCGGTATCGGCAGATATGACGGACTTGCAGTTTTTGTGCCTATGGCGGCTGTCGGAGATGTCTGCAAGGTCAGAATATTAAAGGTAAAGTCAAATTGTGCTTTTGGAAAAGTCGAGAGTATCGAAGAGCCGTCTTCTGACAGATGCGAGCCTGACTGTGCGGTATTTTCAAAGTGCGGCGGATGTGTTTATCGCCATATTAACTATGATGCTGAGCTTAAAATAAAAAAACAGCGAGTCGAGGACTGTATCAGACGAATTGGCGGGATTGATATGAGCCCTGTGGGAATTGTCGGAGCGGACAGTCCCGAGCGTTATCGCAATAAAGCGCAGTACCCTGTATCGAGTGAATATACAGTCGGATTTTACCGAAATCATTCTCACGATATAATCGCATCGGGTGACTGTAAGCTACAGCCCGAAGTATTTTATAAAATAACCGAGCTTTTTACAAAGTTTATAAAAGAAAAAAACCTTTCTGTTTATGATGAAAAAACGGGAAAAGGTCTTATCCGACATCTTTATCTGAGAATAGCCGAGGAAACACGCGAAATAATGGTATCGGTTGTTATAAACGGCGATAATTTACCCTTTGCCGACGAGCTTTGCAACATTCTCAAAAACAGCATCGGAGATTCGCTTAAAACAGTAGTGCTTAATATAAATAAAGCGAAAACGAATGTTATTCTCGGAGATAAGTGCAAGACCATTTTCGGAGACGGTCATATTTTTGACATCCTTTGCGGTGTAAAGGTGAGAATTAATCCGCTTTCCTTCTATCAGGTCAATCGTACGATGGCAGAAAAGCTTTATAATAAGGCTGCAGAATATGCGCAGCCGGAGGATAAAACCGTTCTTGACCTTTATTGCGGAGCGGGAACTATAGGGCTTTCAATGGCTGATAAGGCAAAGGATATAATCGGAGTGGAAATTATTCCCGAAGCCGTTCGTGATGCTGAATTTAATGCCGGAAATAATGAAATTAGGAATGCAAGATTTATTTGTTCAGATGCCGCAAAAGCCGCAGAAGAACTAAAAAGTGAGGGTGTAAAACCTGATGTAGTAATACTCGACCCACCGAGAAAGGGTTGCAGTGAGGAGCTTTTACACACGGTTGCCAAAGGCTTTTGCCCCGAAAGATTGGTTTATGTTTCCTGCGACCCCGCAACACTTGCTCGTGACGTTAAGATTTTTGAAACACTCGGCTATAAACTGAACGAATATACCGCATTTGATTTGTTTCCACGTACCCACCATGTTGAAACGGTAGCGTGCCTTATACGGCAATGAATTGCCGCTGGCATGTATTTCGCTGATGCGCGTGAATTGGCTTCGCCATGAATTGCGCCTGTGGGCGCATAAAAATACGGCAATTCAATTCATGGAGCGAAGCGAGAAATCATGATGCGATAGATCAATTCATGACACAAAGTGTCAAATCATTTTTAAGAGGTTAAATAATGAGAGAAAATATTTTAATAGATTTATCAAAGAAATTTGCTGTTGATATAGTCAATCTTTGTACGGGTATGAAAGAAAATCGAAAAAGCAGCGTTCTTATAAATCAAGTTTTGCGTAGCGGAACTAGCATAGGAGCTAATATTCATGAAGCAAACTATGCTGCAAGCAAGGCTGATTTTATCAATAAGTTTCAAATTGCTCTTAAGGAGTGCTATGAGACTGATTATTGGCTCGGTTTGTTCAAAGACACGCATATGATATCGGAGGAAGAATATAAGGATATGTATGCTAAGTGCAGTAAAATACGCAAGCTGCTCATTTCTTCAATTACCACGGCTAAAGATTTATAGTTTAGACCTGTAAAGGAGTTATTATGAGAAAAAAGATATTCGATATTGTAGAGATTGACAACGGAAACAACAAGTATAGTCGATTCTATGATTTCTTTATGATTGCGATAATCACCTTGAGTCTAATTCCGCTCGCAATAAAAGGATCTGTGCAGTTTTTTGTTTACACGGAGTGGTTTACTACAGGAGTCTTTATTATAGATTATTTATTGAGATGGATAACTGCGGATTTTAAAATTTCTAAGGGTGTAAAATCTTTTGTTGTATATCCTTTTACTATAGTGGCTATAATTGATATTCTTTCTATTTTACCGTCAGTGCTTGTTATTAATGAAGCGTTTAGAGTGTTGAAAGCTTTCAGACTTATCAGAGCGTTGAAAGTTCTAAAGATTTTTAAGAGTTTTAAGTATTCTAAAAACATCGAAACTATATCTAAGGTTTTGAAAAAACAAAAAAGGTCATTGACAACCGTTGGTGGACTCGCCATAGGATATATTATTTTATCTGCTTTGATAATATTCAATGTGGAACCTGAAACTTTCAATTCGTTTTTTGATGCTGTGTATTGGGCTACAATTTCATTAACTACGGTTGGTTATGGCGATATTTATACTGTTTCGGTAATTGGTAAATTGATTACTATGATATCGGCGCTATTAGGAATAGCTATAGTTGCGCTTCCTGCAGGTATAATAACTGCTGGTTATATGAATGAAATACAAGAGCTTGATAACGATTAGAAATAATGTTTTTAAGGATAAATGAGATGGAACAAAATCTAAAATGCCCGCTTTATAAAAAGTGCGGCGGTTGTCAGATACAAAACCTGTCATACGAGCGTCAGCTGAGTTTTAAGCAGGTAAAGGTAATAAAACTTCTCGGAAGATACCACAGAGTCAGTGAGATAATCGGAATGGAGCATCCATACCACTATCGCAACAAGGTTCAGGCGGCTTTCGGTGAGCGAAAAGGCGAAATAATTTCGGGTGTTTACCAGTCCTCGACTCACAATATCGTACCTGTTGACAGTTGCCTTATAGAAGACGAAAAGGCAGACGAGATAATAGTTACAATCAGAAAACTCCTTAAAAGTTTTAAACTAAAACCCTTTAACGACGTTACAATGAAGGGGTTTCTTCGTCACGTTCTTATTAAAAGAGGCTTTTCAAGCGGAGAGATAATGGTGGTGCTCGTTACTTCTGTTCTGGACTTCCCCAAAGAGTCGCAGTTTGTGAACGCGCTTCTTTCTCGTCATCCCGAGATAACAACAGTTGTACAGAATGTAAATAACAAGCGCACAAGCCTTGTTCTTGGCGATGAGAGTCGTGTGCTTTTAGGCGATGGTTATATTGAAGAGGACCTTTGTGGATTCCGTTTCAGAATATCTCCGAAGGCATTTTATCAGATAAACCCCACTCAAACCGAGGTGCTTTACAGAAAGGCGATTGAATTTGCCGAGCTTACGGGAAATGAAACGGTGCTTGACGCATATTGCGGTACAGGTACTATCGGAATAATCGCATCCCCGAAAGCTAAAAGAGTAGTAGGAGTCGAGTTGAATGGCGATGCCGTAAAGGATGCTAAGGTCAACGCTGAACTTAACGGCGTAAATAACATAGAATTTTTCGAGGACGATGCAGGCAAGTTTATGATAAAGGCGGCAAGGAATTCTGCAGAGTACGATGTCGTCATAATGGACCCACCAAGAGCAGGCGCAAGCCTTGATTTCCTTAAATGTCTTGTAACCCTTGCACCGAAAAAAATAGTTTATATTTCCTGCAACCCTGAAACTCAGGCACGCGACCTTTCGTACTTAACACGAAAGGGTTATAAAGTAAGGAAGATTCAACCGGTCGATATGTTCCCGCATACAGAACATGTCGAAACGGTTGTTAGTTTGGTCAAAGCAGAAAAATAAATTTTAAAAGGAGAATTTTATGCCTGCTTTTATTGTATCTGCCCTTGTCGGCGTTATATGTATAATGCTTGGCGTTTCAAATATGAAAGGGAATATAAATTCCCTTCATTCTTATCATAGACACCGTGTTACCGAAGAGGACAGAATTCCTTTCGGCAGACTTGTAGGACTCGGCACGATAATAATCGGAGTCGGTGTGATTGTTATGAGTGCTCTTTCTGCTGTAAGCGTATATACCGAAAACGAGCTCTTTACCTGGATTGGTATGGGCGTTATGGCGGTAGGCTTTATAGCGGGCATAGCAGTTACATTTTACGGAATGATAAAATATAATAAAGGAATTTTTTAATATGAACTTTATTTCAAAACAATTTAGCGAGCTGTCAAACCGCGAGGTTTATGAAATACTGAAAGCGAGAATGAAGGTATTTCTGCTCGAACAGAATATCGTTTGTCTTGATACTGACGATGTTGATTATGATGCTCATCATTGTTGGCTGGAGGAAAACGGCGAGATGACGGCTTATCTCAGAGCATTTTATTCTTCTGCTGACTCTGTCACAGTCGGCAGAGTGTTGACTATTACCCACGGTGTCGGGCACGGAAAAGTGCTTATGGATAAAAGTCTAGAGGCTATAAAAGAAAAAATGCCCTGCAAGGAAATTCGCCTTCATGCTCAGACCCATGCGGCGAATTTTTACAAAAAATTTGGGTTTTATGAGATAGGCGAAGAGTTTCTTGAAGAGGGAGTGCCTCATATAGAAATGAAAAAGGAGATAGGCTGATGGATACTATAGTCTGGATGATAGCGACCTTTGCCGCTTTCTTTGTAAAGGGGCTTTGCGGTTTTGCTAACACTCTGGTTTTTCAGTCGATACTGAGTTTTCAAAATGACAACAGAAATATCAGTCCCGTTGAGCTTATTCTTACATATCCCGCCAACATAATTCTGATGCTTAAAGAGCGGAAAAGTCTTAAATGGAATGTTTGCTTGCCGCTGACGGCTCTTGTAGTCGTAGGTAGCATACCGGGCATACTTCTCCTGAAATCCGCTGATACGACCGTTATTAAGATAATTTTCGGTATCGTGACGGTAGCGGTTGCGGTAGAAATGTTTTTCAGAATGAGAAGAAAAAATGATGGGGAAGAGGGCATTCTCGCAAAGATACTGATGTTCATTGTCGGACTTATTTCGGGTGTTCTTTGCGGACTTTACGGCGTAGGCGCACTTCTCGGCGCATTTGTCGGCAGAAAGACCGATACTCTTTCAGGCTTCAAGGCAAATATGTCATTTATTTTCGTGGTAGAAAACACGATAAGACTCATATTGTACATAATCCTCAAGATACTTAATATCGAGATTCTCACAAAGGCGCTGATAATGATACCGTTTATGTTCGGCGGTCTTTTGCTCGGTATGTTCGCGAGTCGATTTGTAAACGAAAATCTTGCTAAAAAGATAATAATTTTACTTCTTATAATTTCGGGTATTTCGCTTGTTGTAACAAGTTTATAAAAGAAAAAGCCAAGAACATTTTGTTCTTGGCTTTTAATATTATCTCACAAAAACTCCAAAATCCGTTTTGCATTTAGGACAGTTAACTGTGTGTTGACCCGGCTTTCTCGGAAGTCTGAGAGTTGCCTTGCAATTCGGGCAAGTTTTATAAATGTGGCTTTTTCTTTCCTCAAATTTTCTTTTGTTCAGCTTAAAGAAATTAAGAAATTTATCGGTTATTTCAGTAGCTTTTCGGTTTTCATTTTGTCTGGCATAGATGTTTTTTGAAAAGAGTCTCCAAAATCCGTAAATGAACAAAACAGTTTCGAAAATTTGAAGCAAAAAGCTTCCTAAAAAGAGGTTTAAGACCGAGATTACAACACAAGAGATAAAAATAGTGTAGCTTAAACGGTCAAAACCGTAGGTTATATATCTTCCGTAAAGAAAGCGTGAAATTCTTTCTCTTAGTCCCATATTATTCACTCCTCAGCGCTTCAACGGGGTCCTTCTTTGCTGCGATTCGTGAGGGGAGAAGTCCCGCAATAAATGTGAGGAACATACTGATTGCAACGAGGACAACAGCCGCTTTCCAGGGGAGGACAGCCGCAATGTTTTCAATTCCCGAAAGATTCTGAATGATTGCGTTTACAGGTATGCAGGTGAGTACGGTAAATACTACACCGAAAAGACCTGATGCAAAACCGATTGTGATAGCTTCGGCGTTAAATACTCTCGCAATATCGCGCTTTGAAGCGCCAATTGCACGAAGTATTCCGATTTCTTTTGTGCGTTCGAGAACAGAAATATAGGTTATAATTCCTATCATTATTGATGAAACAACGAGAGAGATTGCAACGAAGGCAATAAGAACGTAAGATATAACGTTGATTATTGTTGTGATTGAAGACATCATAAGAGCGACATAGTCGGTGTAGCTTATCTGGTCGTCTTCTTCTACAGTTGAGTTGTAATTCTTGATTTCCTCAGCAATAGTATCCTTTGCTTCAAAGGTTGCGGCATAGATGTTCATAGTGTACGGAGAGTCAAGCGAAACCTTTCCGAGAAGCTTCAGATTGTCGTTGTAGTTTGAATCTGAATGTGTTGGTGGCATATGGAGATCATAAACATCAGCCATCTGCTCTTCTGAATAGGTTGCAAGAATGCCATCGAGCATAGCGGCAAGCTGAGCCTCGGGAACTGCGGCAAGCTGAGCGGTCATTTGCTCTGCATACTGCTCTTTAATCATATCGGTAAGCATAGTTCTAACCTGAGCAAAAAGCTCATCATCGGTCATTTTTGCAACATACTCTCTGATTGTATCGGCGTTCATGCCTGTTTCGGCCGCAAAAGAGTCTATCATCATAGTTTCGATATACTCTCTTGTCATTGTTGCCATTTGTCCGTCAACCGCCTGTTTCAGATATTCATCGGTAGGCACAGATGCAATAGCCTTATAGAGTTCTGCCTTTTTGAGGGCTGTAAGACCCTTTACATATTCTTTGAAATCAGCCGCTTTGGTTGCGGTATCGGGTTCTTTATAATCGTCAGGCTTAAAGGGGAGACCGCTCAAAACGTCGGTTTCGGGCTTTTCGAGCTGAGCCTTTACAATATCACTATTAGCCGTGTAGTTGATTATATAGTCGGTAAGCTCTTTTGTATATGCTACCGAGCCTGAGAGCATAGCCGATGAAGCGTCTTCTCTCGGACGGATAATACCCGAAACCTTCATTTTTATACCGTTATCATACATATAGGTAATACCGCTTTCGGTACCGCTGATGTCAATATAGGTATTGGTAAGGGGATCTAATGAATAATAGTTGCAAGAGGGAACAAGGGTGAACTCAAGGTTGCAGATGTCCTCGTAAGTCCAACTTTTAACCTCGGTATTAACCTCTTTGCCTGACTCGACCTCGTTCCATGTGTTTTTAGCTTCTTCGAGTGTGGTAAGACCCAGAGCCAAAAGTGCGATATCGCTAATCTCGTTGTTATCATTTACGACAACGACAACCTCGTTATATTCTTTCGGCCAGCTTCCGTGAATGACATCGTACTGAGAAAGAACAAGGTCGTTGATACCTTTGCCGCTTTTGTCGGCGAGCATTTGCTGATAAATTTTGATCTGGTTCATTCCCATCTGAGAGTTTTCGGCAAAGCCCATATCCATTTCCATACCGATAGATTCCTGCATAAGCTTCATCGCATCCGATTCAACGATTTTGCCGTCAGAATCCTTGACAAAAACGTTAAAATCGAAATCATAGGTATAGTCAATAGCGGTAATAAGGTCATTTATATTGTTGGGGTTCGACTCAAGATATGCCTTGAAATCCTTAAGGTTGTTAACCGAAACCTCAGCGTTTGTCATTGTGTTAAGAAGCTCGTTGAGAACAGGGCTTGAATAAACCTTGTCAAGAGGGTGCTCCTGACTTTCGGCATTTATACCCATAAAGGTAGAGATAAGAGCCGACATATCAACCTGCTCGGCTTCGATTGTTATAGGATATGATGCAAGAGTATCCTCCTGAACGTCGTCAATATAGGTCTGAATTCCGTTTGAAAGTGCAAGAATCAGAGCAATACCGATAATACCGATACTTCCCGCAAAAGAGGTGAGTATCGTTCTTGCTTTTTTAGTCATAAGGTTGTTGAGAGAAAGAGGAAGAGCGGTAAAAAATGACATTGACGGCTTTTTCTCTGTTTTATCTCGACGGCGTTTCTTTTCTACGGGCTTTTCGGGTTCGACAAACTCATCTGTAAAGGGATTTGTGTCTCCTGTTATACGTCCGTCAAGAAGTCTGATAATTCTTGTTGAATATTCTTCGGCAAGGTCCGGGTTGTGGGTAACCATAATAACGAGCTTTTCTTTTGCAATTTCCTTTAAAAGCTCCATAATCTGAAGACTGGTTTCGCTATCGAGCGCACCGGTCGGCTCATCGGCAAGAAGAATGTGGGGGTTGTTGACAAGAGCTCTTGCAATCGCTACTCGCTGCATCTGACCGCCCGACATCTGATTGGGTTTTTTATGAATCTGGTCAGCAAGACCAACCTTTTCGAGAGCCTCGACCGCTCTCTTTCTGCGTTCTGATTTTGAAACGCCTGAAAGGGTAAGAGCCAGTTCAACATTCGAAAGTACGCTTTGATGAGGTATAAGATTATAAGACTGGAACACGAAGCCTATCGAATGGTTACGGTAGGTATCCCAATCGGAATCGTCATATTTTTTAGTGGATATTCCGTTTATGAAAAGGTCTCCATCAGTATAATGGTCGAGACCGCCGATAATGTTAAGGAGAGTGGTCTTTCCGCAACCCGAAGGGCCTAGAATTGAAACAAATTCACTTTCTCTGAAGGTAAGGTCAACTCCGCGAAGTGCGGTAACCTTATTATCTCCTGCAGAATATTCTTTCACAATGTTAGTGAGTTTAAGCATAAATTAACTCCTTAGATTTATAATGTAATATATTTTAACATATATTTTGGTATATATTGTAAACGCATAGTAAACAAATATTTCATATTGTCTTGAATTATTATAATAAATATGATAATATATTATGAAGATTTATGCAACTATTATTGAGAGGAGAGATATACTTGGCAGATTCGCGTCCTATCGGAGTGTTCGATTCGGGTCTCGGTGGACTGACCGTTCTCAGAGAACTTGAAAGACTATTGCCGAATGAGAATATTGTTTATTTCGGCGATACCGGAAGAGTACCCTATGGTACAAAGAGTAACGAGACTATTCGAAGCTACGCGCTTCAGGATGAACGCTTTTTGCTCTCGCAGAATGTAAAGTATATCGTTGCCGCTTGCGGAACGGTCAGCGCCGTTGCCGCCGATACGGCTGAAAGTCTCCCCGTTGGATTTATGGGTGTCGTTGAAAATGCGGTTATTGACGCTGTGAATACGACCGAAAACCGAAAAATCGGTGTAATCGGAACTCAGGCGACAATCAATAACGGTGCTCACAAAAGGCTTATAGAAAAGCTTTTACCCGAAGCACAGGTGGTAACCGTCGGTTGTCCTCTTTTCGTACCTCTTGTTGAGGACGGTTGGTTTTCTGCCGATGATGCAGTTGTTCTCGGTGTTTGCGAAAAATATCTTAAACCTATTATTGACAACGGATGCGACACTTTAATCCTCGGTTGCACACATTATCCTGTTCTTATCGATGCAATAAGAAAAACTGTTGGTGACAAGGTAAAACTTATCGATATGGGTGTCTCTACCGCAAAGGCTGTAAAACGCGAGCTTGAAGAGCGTGGGCTTCTGAACGATAGCAGTAGACCTTCTGACAGAAAACTTTATGTCAGCGATAAAACAGCCGCTTTCAAGACGGTTGCAAATATACTTTTAGGAGACAGTATAGACGACAAGGATGTCAGTCTTGTGGATATAAGTAAAATATGAATAATGTTATAATTGATATAAAAGGCAAGCAGAAATATGTCGGCTCAAAGGAATGGGATGTAACCGAATTTTCGACCGAGGGCATATTAGAAAAGACTGAGAACGGCTATCGTATCGTTTATGATGAGAGTGATATGATAGGTGCCGAAAATGTTAAAAGCGAGGTCGTAATCGAGGACGGCATTAAAGCCGAAATTTCGAGGACAGGCCCCGTCAGTACTCGAATGACGGTTGAAAAGGGCAAACGTCACAGTTGTTTTTACTCGACCCCTCAGGGCGATTTTACTATCGGAATATTCGGAGAATCGGTATCAACAAGACTGAGAGAGTCAAAGGGTGAGATATATCTCAGTTATACGATAGATGTAAATTCGAGTTTAGTCAGCGAAAATAAAATGGAGATAAAGATAAAGGAGTTAAGGCAGTAATGTCAGTTAAGGTATCCGAAGCAAAAAAACAGATTGAAAAAATTATTAATAATGCGGCTGCGGCGGCAGTTGCAGAGGGACTTTTGCCCGAAGCAGAGCTTTCTGCATTCAAGACAGAATCAACCAAGAGCCGTGAGCACGGAGATTATGCCGTAAACGCGGCTATGGTATGGTCAAAGGCTTTTCGTAATCCCCCCAGAAAGATTGCCGAAATACTTGAGAGTAAGTTTGATTTTTCGGGTAGTTATATTGAGCGTTGCGAAATTGCAGGTCCCGGATTCATAAACTTCTTTTTAGCCGATAATTATTATGCTGATATCGTTGCCGATGTGCTTGAAAAAGGTGAGGCTTTTGGCAGAAGCGATTTCGGTGAAGGCAAAAGAGTTCTCGTTGAGTTCGTTTCGGCAAATCCCACAGGACCGATGCATATAGGAAATGCTCGCGGCGGCGCGCTTGGAGACTGTCTTGCGGCTGTTCTCGATGCAACAGGACACTATGTTGAGCGAGAATTCTATATAAACGACGCAGGTAACCAAATAAATAAGTTTGGTCTTTCTCTTGATATGAGATATCTTCAGCTTTACAAAGACGGTATCGAAATGCCTGAGGATTCTTATCACGGAGCAGATATCGTTGCTCACGCAAAGGCTTTTGCCGACATACACGGCGACGCTTTTGTCGAAAAGGATGAAACTGAGAGAAGGAAAGCCCTTGTTGAGTTTGCGCTCCCCAAAAATATCGATGGACTTCGCGAGGATCTTCTCAAATACAGAATCGAATATAACACCTGGTTCAAGGAGAGTACCCTTCATAACGATGGCTCGACAATGGGAATTATCGAGCTTTTAAAGAAGAGCGGACACACCTATGAAAAGGAAGATGCGCTTTGGTTCAAGGGCTCTGACTTCGACACCGAAGACTTCGTTCTTGTTCGTTCAAACGGAGTTCCGACCTATGTTGTTCCCGATATAGCTTATCACTATAACAAGCTTGTAACACGCGGATTTGATAAGGCTATCGATATTCTCGGTGCCGACCATCACGGATATGTTCCGCGTCTTAAAGCGGCTCTTACAGCTCTCGGTGTTGATGCTTCGAGACTTGATGTTGTTCTTATGCAGATGGTTCGTCTTGTCCGTGACGGAGAGGTAATCAAGGCTTCCAAGCGTTCGGGTAAGGCTATCACACTTGTTACTCTTCTTGACGAGGTTCCGATTGATGCGGCACGTTTCTTCTTCAATCTTCGTGAGCCGAACTCTCATTTTGACTTTGATCTCGACCTCGCAGTTGAGGAGTCAAACCAGAACCCTGTTTATTATGTTCAGTATGCACATGCAAGAATTTGCTCGATTATGAGAAATCTTGCGGCAGAGGGTATAAATCTCAGAGCTTGCAAAGCAGAAGAGCTTGCACTTCTCACAGCACCTGAGGAAAGAGAACTTATCCTCCATATTTCTTCTCTTACCGATGAGCTTATCGCGGCTGCAAAGGCGTACGACCCTGCAAAAATGACACACTTTGTAGTTGAGCTTGCTACCAAGTTCCACAAGTTCTACAACGCTTGCAGAGTAAAGGGAGAAGAGGAGTCGCTATTACAGGCAAGACTGTCTCTTTGTAAGGCAACAGCAGTTGTTATCGAAAACATTCTTTCAATGCTTAAGATTTCAGCTCCTGAATCAATGTAAAGAAAAAGTCCTGAAACCAAAAAGTTTCAGGACTTTTATAGTATAAAAAAACACCGCTGTAAAAACAGCGGTGTTTTTAATTAACAATTAAAGCTCTGCGAAGTACTTAATTGTACGAACCATCTGGCTTGTGTAAGAGTTCTCGTTGTCATACCAAGAAACAACCTGAACCTCATAAAGATCTTCAGCGATCTTGCAAACCATAGTCTGAGTAGCATCGAAGAGAGAACCGTAACGCATACCGATAACGTCGGAAGATACGATCTGATCCTCGTTGTAGCCGAAGGAAGCAGAAGCAGCAGCCTTCATAGCAGCGTTGATGCCTTCCTTAGTTACGTCAGTACCCTTAACAACAGCGGTAAGGATGGTGGTAGAACCGGTAGCAACCGGAACACGCTGAGCAGAACCGATGAGCTTGCCGTTGAGCTCGGGGATAACAAGACCGATAGCCTTAGCAGCACCGGTGCTGTTCGGAACGATGTTAGCAGCGCCGGCTCTAGCTCTTCTGAGGTCGCCCTTTCTGTGAGGACCGTCAAGAATCATCTGATCGCCTGTGTAAGCGTGGATAGTGCTCATGATACCGCTCTGGATTGCAGCGTAATCATTAAGAGCCTTAGCCATAGGAGCGAGGCAGTTTGTTGTGCAAGAAGCAGCAGAAATGATGGTGTCGTCAGCGGTGAGGGTATCCTCGTTAACGCTGTAAACGATAGTGGGAAGATCGTTGCCTGCAGGAGCAGAAATAACAACCTTCTTAGCACCAGCATCGATGTG